>NZ_JAGQCS010000017.1 GCF_024346315.1 Cyanobium sp. ATX 6F1 | reverse complement strand
AAAAAGTTTAGGAACTGACGCTTTTGCTGCGTCATGTCTGCTTTGAACTGAAGGCGCTGATCCGTTTGGGTTGAGCGCTAAGGGGAGGAGCAAGATGTGGCCGAATAGCAGCAAAGGTGTGAGGTCCCGTCAAAAAACAAACTAGCGACGGGAGCTGGAATGGAAGATTAATTGATGTGTTTTCACGGACGCAGCGGTTGATAGAAGAAAACCACCCAGTGACTGTTGCGACCGGATCTGAGATCTGGAAAGTCATTTTACCAGTGAGAGCAAAGCGCAAGTTTTGGGATTGATGGTGAGATGCGCTCTCGAACCCTTTTTAAAAAGGAGGCCAATCACTAAAAGTAGTACGCCAGTGCTGCATTTTAGGGATCAGGCAACACATGTTGAGAATTGCGCGAGCAGTTTAAAAGGATATGTGACTACAACGGAGAGTTTGATCCTGGCTCAGGATGAACGCTGGCGGCGTGCTTAACACATGCAAGTCGAACGAACCTTCGGGTTAGTGGCGGACGGGTGAGTAACGCGTGAGAATCTGCCCTCAGGAGGGGGATAACGGCTGGAAACGGCCGCTAATACCCCATATGCCGAGAGGTGAAATGAATTTCGCCTGAGGATGAGCTCGCGTCTGATTAGCTAGTTGGTGAGGTAATGGCTCACCAAGGCTTCGATCAGTAGCTGGTCTGAGAGGACGATCAGCCACACTGGGACTGAGACACGGCCCAGACTCCTACGGGAGGCAGCAGTGGGGAATTTTCCGCAATGGGCGAAAGCCTGACGGAGCAACGCCGCGTGAGGGATGAAGGCCTCTGGGCTGTAAACCTCTTTTCTCAAGGAAGAAGAACTGACGGTACTTGAGGAATAAGCCACGGCTAATTCCGTGCCAGCAGCCGCGGTAATACGGGAGTGGCAAGCGTTATCCGGAATTATTGGGCGTAAAGCGTCCGCAGGCGGCCTTGAAAGTCTGTCGTTAAAGCGTGGGGCTCAACTCCATTTCAGCGATGGAAACTACAAGGCTCGAGTGTGGTAGGGGCAGAGGGAATTCCCGGTGTAGCGGTGAAATGCGTAGATATCGGGAAGAACACCAGTGGCGAAGGCGCTCTGCTGGGCCATAACTGACGCTCATGGACGAAAGCTAGGGGAGCGAAAGGGATTAGATACCCCTGTAGTCCTAGCCGTAAACGATGAACACTAGGTGTCGGGAGAATTATCCCTCTCGGTGTCGTAGCTAACGCGTTAAGTGTTCCGCCTGGGGAGTACGCACGCAAGTGTGAAACTCAAAGGAATTGACGGGGGCCCGCACAAGCGGTGGAGTATGTGGTTTAATTCGATGCAACGCGAAGAACCTTACCAGGGTTTGACATCCTGCGAATCCCTTGGAAACGAGGGAGTGCCTTCGGGAGCGCAGTGACAGGTGGTGCATGGCTGTCGTCAGCTCGTGTCGTGAGATGTTGGGTTAAGTCCCGCAACGAGCGCAACCCACGTCTTTAGTTGCCAGCATTCAGTTGGGCACTCTAGAGAGACCGCCGGTGATAAACCGGAGGAAGGTGTGGATGACGTCAAGTCATCATGCCCCTTACATCCTGGGCTACACACGTACTACAATGCTACGGACAAAGGGCAGCAAACTCGCGAGAGCTAGCAAATCCCATAAACCGTGGCTCAGTTCAGATCGTAGGCTGCAACTCGCCTACGTGAAGGAGGAATCGCTAGTAATCGCAGGTCAGCATACTGCGGTGAATACGTTCCCGGGCCTTGTACACACCGCCCGTCACACCATGGAAGTTGGCCATGCCCGAAGTCATTACTCCAACCCGTAAGGGAGGAGGATGCCGAAGGTGGGGCTGATGACTGGGGTGAAGTCGTAACAAGGTAGCCGTACCGGAAGGTGCGGCTGGATCACCTCCTAACAGGGATACAATACAAATTTCTAGTCCAGACATTTTTGTAGCTGGCTAGGGATTCTGTCATCTCGATGGATAATCGGTACCTCAACTGAGGAGAGGATAAAAATCAGTGTCAACGAAAGTTGAGATTAATTTGAGATCCTTTAATTCAGATTCAGTTCCTAAACTTTGTCTAGGTCACACCCCACAGAGGATTCTCCTGGGCCATTAGCTCAGGTGGTTAGAGCGCACCCCTGATAAGGGTGAGGTCCCTGGTTCAAGTCCAGGATGGCCCATTCGTGTTTGGGGGTTTAGCTCAGTTGGTAGAGCGCCTGCTTTGCAAGCAGGATGTCAGCGGTTCGAGTCCGCTAACCTCCACTGACCAACCCTTCCAAACAACGGGAGGTTTACTCTGTGTGTGATTGACTTTAGATTTGATCCGCTGCCTGCGGATTCCAGCTTCATTTCATTCCCATTGATCAGCCGATCAATAGCTTATCCAGCTGCCAATCATTGGCCTGCTTGATTGCCATGGGTTGAAACGACGCTGGGCTCCTTAACGAGTTCAGCAGAACCTTGACAACTGCATAGGAAAGTCTGTTAATTAAGCATCTCATAGATGCCTGACATTAACGTTCAAGCTTTGGTTTGATCCAGGCAATCACTGAGAGGTGATGGCTTGAGTTGAGCCGGGGTTTTGAGGCGTCAATGAGCAGGAAAATTCTTGAGCAAGAGCCGAGACTCCGCATCATTCCTCAAATGTCGCCGAGACAGGAGGGGTCTGATTCCTTGTTTCATACCACTAGAAGAACGCTGACATCAAGGCCAATCGAAAGATGCGCCAAGAAAAAAGCCAAGCTCTAGCCGGTGAAACTGGAAGAATCTGCTTACAACAGCAGCAATGTGATGTGGAGGTTAATTGGTCAAGCTACAAAGGGCTCACGGTGGATACCTTGGCACACAGAGGCGATGAAGGACGTAGTTACCTGCGATAAGTCTCGGGGAGCTGGAAACACGCTTTGATCCGGGAATTTCCGAATGGGGCAACCCCTAGAACGGTCCGCTGAATCTATAGGCGGACGCGAGCCAACCCAGCGAACTGAAACATCTTAGTAGCTGGAGGAAAGGAAAGTAAAAAACGACTCCCTCAGTAGCGGCGAGCGAACGGGGACGAGCCTAAACCGATGGTTTCGACCATCGGGGTTGTGGGACAGCAACGTGGACCAGGGAAGTTAGAGGAAGCGTTTGAATGGCGCGCCATAGAGGGTGAAAGCCCCGTACTCGAAAATGGAACTGGCCTAGCTGTATCCCGAGTAGCACGGAGCACGTGGAATTCCGTGTGAATCAGCGAGGACCACCTCGTAAGGCTAAGTACTCCTGTGTGACCGATAGCGCAACAGTACCGCGAGGGAAAGGTGAAAAGAACCCCGGGAGGGGAGTGAAATAGAACATGAAACCGTGAGCTTACAAGCAATGGGAGCCCGACTGATCGGGTGACCGTGTGCCTGTTGAAGAATGAGCCGGCGACTTATAGGCACTGGCAGGTTAAACCGGGAATGGTGGAGCCATAGCGAAAGCGAGTCTGAATAGGGCGATCGTCAGTGTTTATAGACCCGAACCCGGGTGATCTAACCATGGCCAGGATGAAGCTTGGGTAACACCAAGTGGAGGTCCGAACCGACTGATGTTGAAAAATCAGCGGATGAGCTGTGGTTAGGGGTGAAATGCCAATCGAACCCGGAGCTAGCTGGTTCTCCCCGAAATACGTTGAGGCGTAGCGTCTAGTGCTCCAGCAGGGGGGTAAAGCCACCGTTTCGGTGCGGGCTGCGAGAGCGGTACCAAATCGATACGAACTCTGAATACCCTGTGTGTAACTAGGCAGTCAGACTGTGGGGGATAAGCTCCATGGTCGAAAGGGAAACAGCCCAGACCGCCAGCTAAGGTCCCCAAATCAATGCTAAGTGATAAAGGAGGTGGGATTGCCCAGACAACCAGGAGGTTTGCCTAGAAGCAGCCATCCTCAAAGGAGTGCGTAATAGCTCACTGGTCGAGCGATCCTGCGCCGAAAATGAACGGGGCTAAGCATTGTACCGAAGCTGCGGATTAATTTGTTCTTTGGAACAGATCAATGGTAGGGGAGCGTTCCATGTGGGGTGAAGCGTTAGCGTAAGCGGGCGTGGACTGCATGGAAGTGAGAATGTCGGCTTGAGTAGCGAAAACATGGGTGAGAATCCCATGCCCCGAAACCCTAAGGGTTCCTCCGGCAGGCTCGTCCGCGGAGGGTTAGTCAGGACCTAAGGCGAGGCCGAAAGGCGTAGTCGATGGACAACAGGTCAACATTCCTGTACCTGTCATGTTTTGGGAAGGGGGACGGAGAAGGCTAGCCCAGCCAGATGTTGGTTACTGGTTCAAGCGTTCGAGGCGTTGAGAAGTGGCGAAAACACTTTGAGCTGAGGCGTGAGTACGAGCTTCTACGGAAGCGAAGTGGGTGATGTCATGCTTCCAAGAAAAGCCCTATACCCGTTAAGGCATGATGGCCTGTACCCGAAACCGACACAGGTGGGGTGGTAGAGAATACCGAGGGGCGCGAGGTAACTCTCTCTAAGGAACTCGGCAAAATGGCTCCGTAACTTCGGGAGAAGGAGTGCCACCGCAAGGTGGTCGCAGTGAAGAGGCCCAGGCGACTGTTTACCAAAAACACAGGTCTCCGCTAAGTCGCAAGACGACGTATGGGGGCTGACGCCTGCCCAGTGCCGGAAGGTTAAGGAAGCTGGTCAGCGAAAGCGAAGCTAGCGACTGAAGCCCCGGTGAACGGCGGCCGTAACTATAACGGTCCTAAGGTAGCGAAATTCCTTGTCGGGTAAGTTCCGACCCGCACGAAAGGCGTAACGATCTGGGCGCTGTCTCGGAGAGAGGCTCGGCGAAATAGAATTGTCTGTGAAGATGCGGACTACGTGCACCCGGACAGAAAGACCCTATGAAGCTTTACTGTAGCTTGGTATTGTGCCCGGGCTCGCAATGCGCAGGATAGGTGGGAGGCATTGATCATCAGCTTGTGGGTTGATGTGAGCCAACGGTGAGATACCACTCTTTGCGAGCTAGGGTTCTAACCCTCATCCGTTATCCGGAGAGGGGACAGTATCAGGTGGGCAGTTTGACTGGGGCGGTCGCCTCCTAAAAGGTAACGGAGGCGCGCAAAGGTTTGCTCAGGCTGGTTGGAAATCAGCCGACGAGTGCAAAAGCAGAAGCAAGCTTGACTGTGAGACCAACAAGTCGAACAGGGGGGAAACCCGGCTTTAGTGATCCGACGGTTCTGAGTGGAAGGGCCGTCGCTCAACGGATAAAAGTTACTCTAGGGATAACAGGCTGATCTCCCCCAAGAGTTCACATCGACGGGGAGGTTTGGCACCTCGATGTCGGCTCATCGCAACCTGGGGCTGAAGTCGGTCCCAAGGGTTGGGCTGTTCGCCCATTAAAGCGGTACGCGAGCTGGGTTCAGAACGTCGTGAGACAGTTCGGTCCATATCCGGTGCATGCGCAAGAACATTGACAGGAGTTCTCCCTAGTACGAGAGGACCGGGAGGAACGCACCTCTGGTGTACCAGTTATCGTGCCAACGGTAAACGCTGGGTAGCCATGTGCGGAGAGGATAACCGCTGAAAGCATCTAAGTGGGAAGCCCACCTGAAGATGAGTGTTCTCATGGCTTAAGCCAGTAAGGTCACGGGAAGAACACCCGTTGATAGGCTCTACGTGGAAGCTTGGTAACAGGTGAAGCGGAGGAGTACTAATAGACCGAGGGCTTGACCAACGCTCGACTCTTGCACAGAAGGTGTGAGATGTTTGATGACAGACAACTGAATGACAGGTCTGGTTTTGTGAATGCAAGCCGGATGAGTTGATCAGTTCCTATGCAGTTCTCAGGGTTTTCCTGAGGATGAAAGACCAGGTCTGGAGACAGACCTATCCTGGTGTTCATGGCGCCGTGGAACCACTCCGATCCATCTCGAACTCGGTTGTGAAACGCGGCAGCGGCGAAGATAGTTGGAGGGTAGCTTCCTGCAAAAATAGCTCAATGCCAGGTAAAACTTTCATCCAATACCATCAGCTCAAGCTGCCGATCATCCGAGAGGAGTGAGTGGCGCGAGTGAGATGGAGAGAAGGCCACCCGAAGGGGTGGCTTTCTTGTGTCTGGAGATTCTG
>NZ_JAGQCS010000016.1 GCF_024346315.1 Cyanobium sp. ATX 6F1 | reverse complement strand
TAGCAGCGGCTGACTGAGGCCCATCGATGGGGCCCGGACAGCAGAAGGACGGAGTCTCAGCTATTCAGCTCAGGGGTCGATCCGCTGTGGCCAGGGGTTCGCTGCTCAATTGGCAACAAACTCCTAGTTGTTGGGCAGTTGATCCTCAGTTTTTGCAGTGGTTACCGCGATTTGGAACGCTTGTTCCTGGTCGCCGAGGTTGCGATATGATGCGCGGTCAATGAAGTCTGAGGATCAAGTCTTAGACCGTGCATGAACCTGCTGGATCGACCGGCTGTAATGGCTGTGCCGCTAAAGAGCACTAGCAACGTCAGTGTGATCGGTTGACATTCCTGCTGGAGGTGTTAGTCGTTTGGGCGGCGTTCTCCAGGTAGTCATCCTCAGCTCCGAGCGGGCAGTTGCGTCCCCGTCTACGTAGGTGATCAAATGAGGGCTGGAGTCATGGTGTGTTCACCACCCTCCACTTCCTGTTCGCTTTTCTTGTGCCCTGTCATCAGCTTGAACCTGTTGGAAGCCTGGAAGGGAAGGCCAGGCAACTCTGAACCCGGGGTGCCAGAAGACAAGATCAGCGTCAACCCGCTCCTGGGTGATCAAGCTGAGGAAGCTGCCGTTGCTCCCGATGCTCCTTTCCGATGATCTCTGTGTGCCCTGCCGTGATGGTGGCCCCACCCTCGCTGAGGACGAACTGGCCGCTCTGCTTCCTGAGCTGCCGGGATGGCAGGTGGTGGATCACCATCACTTCTTGAAGTCACACACGTTCGAGGACTTTGCCTCGGCCCTGGCCTGGGTGAACCGCGCCGGCGCGGTCTGTGAGGCCAATGGCCACCACGCCGACTTCAAGCTCGGCTGGGGCTATGTGGAGGTGACGATCTACACCCACAAGGCGGATGGGCTCACCAGGGCCGATGCCGTGCTGGCGGCCAAGCTGGATGCGATCGAGACAGCTGCTCCCGCGGCCCAGTAGCAGCCGCAGGGTGCCACTGACGAACGGCTCAAGCGTCGTCGCGGCCGGCCTGCTGAACGGAAGGACCCTTGAGTTCGAGCGAATTTCCTTCGGGATCCTTGAGGTAGAACGCGGAGCCATACCCTTCGGCGCCGAAATTCTGGTGAACCGCTCCAAGATCGATGCCGTGATTGAGAAAGTGAACTCTCAAGGCCTCCACGTCAAATGGTTCGATACGAAGGCAGATGTGATCGACATTGTGGCCCTCCTTGCCAGGGGGGGCGCCACCGGCCAGGCCCAGCGCGCCATCGGCATCGACCAGGTCGATCTGGGACTTGCCGGCCCGTAGGTGAATCATCCCCAGGCGCTCATTTCGCTTGGTAAAGCTGCAGCCGAGCACATCGGTGTAAAACCTGAGCATGACGCCCAGATCCCTGCAGCGCAGAACGACATGATCGATACCGAGGATCTGCACGTTCCCCTGCCCCGCCTCGCTCCATTGTGAGGGAGTCGCAGCCTTGAGGGGCCTTCCGTTACGTCTTGGCGAAGGCGCGATCAGCGCAAGCGGAAGCCGCTGCTGGTACCGAGGCGCAGTACCATGAATGAATGAAGCGGAAGCACCAGCGCACCCTTGAGCTGATCTTCTCCCGTCCCGTAAACGGCAGCTTGCCGTGCAGGGACATTGAAGCCCTGTTTCAGGGGCTTGGTGGGGAGGTCACTGAGAGGGCGGGCAGCCGAGTCGCGGTCGTTCTGTTTGGCGAAGTCAGGGTCTTTCACAGACCCCACCCATCGCCTAATACAGACAAGGGTGCTGTTGCTTCAATCCGCCAATGGTTTGAAGAACACGGAGTGACACCATGAATCTCATGACTGTGGATGGCTACCACGCCAAAATTGAATTCGACGAGGAAATGGATCAGTTTCGCGGGGAAATTCTTGGGCTTTCTGGAGGAGCCGACTTCTATGGATTTAGTCCGGATGAACTTCGCCGAGAATTTAAAAAGTCACTGGGCGTCTTTCTTGAGGTCTGCAAGGAGCAAGGAATTGAGCCGCGGAAACACTTTTCGGGCAAATTTAATCTTCGGATTTCACCTGAACTCCATGAGAAGTTGGCGATGACTGCGGAAGTGCAGGGAAAGAGTCTTAACACGCTCGCACAGGAAGCACTCCAGAAAAGTGTCAGCGCCTAGATGGGCGAATAACAAGCCCCTTGAGTCAACAGGTCTCCACCGATTTCATTCTTGAGCTCTAGGGCACCTGCCTGCCACTCAGGGGCGGCGTTGGCAAGATCAAATCTTATTTTAGGCAGCGTTAATACCAAGTCTCAGTGTAATTCCTTGACGGTTCAGATCAAGGGTATTTCTACTCATCAGGGGACCGATCTGACCTCTCTAGGCTTCAAGCAAAGAGGCGGTCATGGCCATGGAAATCAGCAGCACATCGCTCCCCTCGGGCCACGCCTCCAGCGATGCGGAACAGGCACTGCATCGGATCAAAGAGCTCACACAACGGGATCCTGCCTTTGCTGCGGCACTTCGCCAGAGCCATTCCACCGAGGAGGCCGCCAAGCTCGCCCATTCCCACGGCATCACGATCAAGCCCGAAGTGCTCTGGCGGCATCGAGGCACCTTGTTGAGTGGAGGTCTGCCGACGTGGCCTGGATAACGCCATCCACCGCTGAAGAACCACGATCCAGTCCAGGCTGGTGGCTGGCCCCTGCTGCCGGAGACGGCTGATCGCCCATGTGCTTCTCCAGCAGCGCCAGCTTCGTGGTGGCGGCCGGGCTGTTGCCCCTGGGTGTGGGAGCTGTGCGGTATGCCCAGGATCAGCAACGCAATGATCTGCTGCCCCTAGCCCTCACGCCGTTTTTTTTCGCGCTCCAGCAGGCCCTTGAGGGGCTGGTCTGGCTTGGCCTCGACCCCGATGGCCCCGACTGGCTGGTCCACCCCGCAGCGCTGAGTTACCTGTTCTTCGCCTATGCCTTCTGGCTGGCCTGGCTGCCCTGGTCCGTGCTGCAGTTGAACGTCCAGGCACCACCTCTCCGGCGGCGTTGGATGCTCCAGGGGCTGCTGGTTCTGGGCTTGCTCGCGGGCGCTGGGCTCTGGCTGCCGCTTGCCCTGGATGGTTCCCTGTTTCAGCCCACCGTGGTGCAGGGATCCCTCAACTACAACACCACCCTGTTGGCGGATCGCTGGATCAACCTTGGTGCCGGCAGCACGGTTTATGGGGTCATCATCACGGTCCCGTTCATGATCAGCGGCTCAGTGCGGCTGCGCTGGTTCGGAGGATCGCTCCTCGTCGCGTTCCTGATCACACACCTGGCCTACGGCTACGCCTTCACCTCGGTGTGGTGTTTTTTCAGCGCCCTTCTCTCCGCGTCCCTGTTCTGGATCATCAGGGATCCCCAGCCCCAGGCCCTGCCGGCCCACTGAGAGTCAACGCACCAGTGGTTCCTAGCTGTGGGCTCTCACCCCAGGGCCCGTCGCGACGGATGTTGACCCCGCTCGGACCTCTGGATCAGCAGCTTGTGGAGGCTGTCGGCGAGCAGCACCGCCACCGGTGCCAGGGCGATCGCGCCGAGGTAGGTGAGCGGGAAGCGGGCCATGCCGAAGACGGCGGCCATGGGGGCCACCAGCACCAGGCTGCCGGCCACGATCGGTTGGCTCAGCAACCCGAGCCAGAACAGCCGATTGGGGACATGCATCACCTGCCAGAACGGTCGCCGGTTGCTGCGGCAGGCCAGCAGGGCGCCCATCTGTCCCGCCACGATCAGGGAGAAGGCCACCGTGGAGGCCTCCCGTTGCAACGCCAGCTCAGCCGTTGATGCGATGCCGTGGAGGAGCCGCGGCGCCAGCGACCTGAGCTCTGAGAGGTCGACGCCATGGCTGTGCCAGACCAGCAGATAGCCGGCCAGAGCGATCAGGGCCTCCGTCCCCCCCAGCACCAGATAGGAGCGGCGCATCACCGCCCCGTCGAGCAGCGGTCTGTTGCGCGGGCGAGGGGGGTTGCGCATCACGCCGGGTTCGGGCGGTTCGGCGCCAAGGCCCAGGGCCGGCAGCACATCGGTGCCCAGGTCGACGGCGAGGATCTGCAGCACACTCAGGGCCGCCGGGATCCTCAGCGCCACCATCGCCAGGAAGGGGGCCGCTTCCGACACATTGGCGACAAGGATGTAGGTGATGAACCTGCGGATGTTGCTGACCACACCACGGCCGTAGTGGATGGCCTCGACGATGGTGGCGAAGTTGTCGTCGAGCAGCACGATGTCGGCGGCCTCCCGCGCCACTTCGGTGCCGCTGATCCCCATCGCCAAACCCACATCCGCCGCCTTCAACGACGGCGCGTCGTTCACTCCATCCCCGGTGACGGCCACCACCTCCCCGAGGGCCTTGTAGGCCTGCACCAGCCGCAACTTCTGCTCCGGTGCCATCCGTGCGAACACCAGCCGGTGGCGGTACTTGATCAGTTGGCGCAGCTGCCCATCGCTGATCCGCGCCAGGGTGGCCCCCTCGATCACGCGCACCGGATCCACCGTGCCGTGATGATCGGAACTTCCGCTGGGAGCCTCCAGGAGACCGATCTGACGGGCGATCGCCTGGGCCGTGAGACCGTAGTCGCCGGTGACCATCGTCACCTTGATGCCGGCCTCGCGGCAGCGCCGGATCGCGTCCGGCACCTCGGGCCGTGGCGGGTCGTAGAGGCCGATCAGCCCCAGCAGGATCAGACCCGCCTCCAGATCCTCGGGAGGGTTGGTGGCGTCAGCTGAACCCGCAGCACGCAAGGCAACAGCCAGCACGCGGAAGCCTCGGCCAGTGAGTGTGTCGTTGGCGACGACGGCCTGGCTGTGATGTTCGTCGTTGAGGGGAACGGGGCCCGAGGCGGTGAGCCAGGCGCTGCAGCGGGAGATCACTTCCAGGGGAGCCCCCTTGGTGATCACCAGCGCAGAGGCCTGTGGGAGCGGCAGATCGATCGGGCCGCGTTCCACCACAACCGTCATGCTTCTGCGGTGGGAGTCGAAGGGCACTTCCCGCTGGCGGGGGTGCTCCTGGCGGAGCGCTTCGGGCACCAGCCCCAGGGCCAGGACCTCCTGGAGCATGGCCGTTTCCGTCGGGTCGCCCACCCCGACGCCGTTGCCATCAAGCCGGGCATTGGAGCAGAGCACGGCTCCGATCAGCAGCAGTCGCCGCATCCCCTCGTCCGCCTCGGGCAGCCAGGTGTCTTCCACGGCCATGTGGTTTCCGGTGAGCGTGCCGGTCTTGTCGCTGCAGATCACACTCACCGAACCGAGTGTTTCCACAGCCGACAATCTCCTCACCAGCGCCTGGCGACGCGCCATCCGCTGCACATTCAGCGCCAGGGTGAGCGTGACCTGGGGGAGCAGCCCTTCGGGAACAAAGGCGACGATGATGCCGATGGCAAACACCAGGCTCTCCATCGGCGCCATGCCGATGAACAGCAGGCTCAAGGCAAAGGTGAGCGCCCCGGTCGACAGCGCGATGATCGTGATCGTCCGCACGATGCGACCCACCTGCTGCTCCAGGGTGCTGGGGCTGCGGCGGGTGCCGGCGGTGAGGTGAGCCACCTGGCCGAATTCGGTTTCGGCGCCGGTGGCATAGACGACCGCCTCACCCCTCCCGGCCGCGATCGTGGAGCCGGCCAGCAGCAGATTGGTCCGTTCGTTGATGGGCACCAGGGTGGGCTCCACTCCGATGGGGAGGGGGCCTGCATGGCGTGAGACCGGCAGGGATTCGCCCGTGAGCACCGAGAGGTCAACGCTCATCTCGTAGGCCGCCCCGATGCGGCAGTCGGCCGGCACCCGGTCACCCTCCTCCAGCTGCAGCCGATCCCCCGCCACCAGCTGCTCGGCAGGGAGCACGCGCAGGAGGCCATCGCGCCAGACCTGCACCTGCCGCGGCAGGGCGCGGGTCAGGGCGGCCAGGGTCTGCTCGGCCTGGAATTCCTGCCAGAACGAGAAGATGCCGTTGATCAGCACCACCGACCAGATCGCCCAGCCCAGCTGGGGGGTGCCCGCGGCAAAGGCCATGCCCCCGGCGCACCAAAGCAGCAGCGCCATGAAGTGCACCATCTGGTCGAGGAAGCGCAGCACCAGGGGGCGCCGTTTCAGGCTGGGTAGACGATTGGCGCCGAACTCCTCGAGGCGACGATCGGCCTCCTGCTGCGTGAGACCCTCGGGCCTGGTCTGCAGGGCGGGATAGACCTGCTCCAGCGGCAGGGACCAGATCGGCTGGGAGGCAGCAAGCAGCACCGGGCCCACAGGCTGAATTGCCTTCAGGATGCTCCCTCCAGCGCCCGTGGGCGGCGCTCAGCCAAGGAATCCTTGGGGGCTGGAAGGCCCCTTACCAATGCAGCTCCGGCAGATCGCGGAACACGCCACGAACTCCCGTGCCCCAGGCGTTGCTCAGGTCCTTGAAGTAGCTGTCTCCCTCGCAGAAGCGCCGGCGGTGGGTGATCGCCAGGCTGTCCCGTTCGTAGACGATCAGGTCGATCGGCATCCCCACCGACAGGGTGCTGCGCATGGTCGAATCGAACGACACCAGCACGCACTTGGCCGCTTCCCCCAGCGTGGTGCTGGGATAGATCACCCGGTCGATGATCGGCTTGCCGTACTTCGCTTCCCCCGTCTGCAGGAACGGGGTGTCTTCGCTGGCTTCGATGAAATTACCTTCCGCATACATCCGAAACAGCCGGGGCACTTCACCCTTGATCTGACCACCGACCAGGAAGGAAGCATTGAACCCACCGGCCGAACCTTCCAGGTAGGGGCCATCCCGTTGTTGGATCGCCCGCACGGCATCGGACACCAGGCCCAACACATCGAACATCGTCCGTGCCGTCCACAGGTTGGCGTCTCCATTGCCGGCGTCGGCCCGCTGACGCAGCAGGCTGATCACCGCCTGGGTGCCGGCCAGGCTGCCGGAGCTGAGCAGCACCAGCACCCGATCGCCAGTGCGCTCGAACACCGTCATCTTGCAGAAGCTGGCGAAATCATCCACACCCGCATGGGTGCGTGAATCCGAGGCGAACACCATCCCGCTCTCCAGGAGCACGGCCACGCAATAGGTCATCGGGCCCACACCTGAAACGACTCCAGCACCGAGGGACCGAAGCTGGTGGTGAGGGCCACATCCGCCGCATCCCGGCCCCGGGCAATCAGGATCCGCCCGATCCGGGGTGTGTTGTTGCGCGGGTCGAACACATGCCAGCCATCGCCGAGGTAAGCCTCGAACCAGGCATGGAAGTCCATGGCGGTATGGGGCGGCGGCACCGCGATGTCGCTCAGATAGCCCGTGCAATAGCGCGCCGGGATGTTCATGCAGCGGCAGAGGGCAATCGCCAGATGGGTGAAGTCGCGACAGACTCCCTCTCGACTTTCAAGAGTTTGGAGGGCCGATTTGGTCGGGCTCGATCGGTTGTAGTCAAAGCGCACGTGCTGATGCACGAAATCGCAGATCGCCTGCACACGCCCCCAGCCGCTGGGGGCCCCCTCGAACCGTGACCATGCGAGATCCGTGAGCAGATCGCTCTCGCAGAAACGGCTGGCCAGCAGGAACAGCAACACGTCGTCCGGTAGATCCTCCACGGGACGTTGCTCCAGCTCTGGCAGGACTGGATCGGTCCATCCAGGGTCGGCCACCAGCCCACTGCCTTGCAGACGCAGCAGCCCAGCCGGAGCGACCAACCTGTGGCAGCGGTTGCCGTAGGAATCGACGTAGGAACGCAGCGGCACCGCTGGCGTCACCTGCAGCGGGTCGGCCTCCAGCAGATCCCCGGCCCTGCTGGCATGGACCCCCAGGGTGACGATCATCGGCGTGGGCCGTGGGCAGCGGAGCTCCAGATCGAAGCCCACGCGGATCTTGAGCGGAGGCTGCGATGGGGCGTTATCTAGCCTTTCCATGAGTCACCGTACTGACGCTGGAGCGCCTGGGAGCGGCGGGAAACCCTCCGCCAGGGAGGCCTCCAACACGCTGGCCAACCGCTCGGCCCACTCCCGCTGGCCGGCGCCCGTGGCCAGCAGGTCCTGGCGGATCTCCAGCTCCACGTGGGGAATCCGGCGGCGCTCCCCATGCACCACCAGGGTGTAGTCGCTTTCATCGCTCACGGCGTAGGGCTCGTTGTCCCCCACCCGGAGACCCTTCTCCCGCCCCAGCCCCTGGAGCATCCGACGGGCGAGGCGCCCGTCACGGCCGTGCAGCACCCCCACATGCCAGGGGCGCGCCACGCCCGAGTGCACCGGCGTGAAGCTGTGGAGCGTCACCAGCACGGTGGCTTGGGCCCGCTCGGTACGCCCATCGAGCTCGGCGGCGATGCGCTGGTGGTAAGGCTGGAACAGCTCCAGGGCCCGTTGCTGCCGCTCGGCGGCGGAGAGGTTGCCGTTGGCGGCGATGGCGGTGTGCTCGCTGCGGCTGACGATCGAGTCGGGAGCTTCCAGCGGCCGGTTGGCATCGATCACCAGCCGTGAGTAGTTGTGCAGGATCAATGAGGCGTCGAGCCGCTCCGACAGGCAGCGGCCCAGCCCATCGACGCCCAGATCCCAGGCCACATGGGTCTTGAGCACCCGAGCGCTCAGGTTCAGGCCAGCCAGGCGGCGGGGAATGGCGCGGCCGGCGTGGTCGGCCGTGAGCAGCACGGCCGAGCGGCCAGCGGGACGAACGATCTGGAACACGGCCGGATCACCGGCCCCCAGCAGGGGTTCGGGAGGCACCGTTGGGCTGCGAATGGGTCGACCCTAGGAAGGCTTGGATCACCAAGGCTTTGGCGCCTCTGCCCCAATTCCTGGCGCTCTCCAATCGAGAAATGGCCGTGCGGATGGTGATGGGCTCTGATCAGCTGGCCGACCGTGCGGCAGCGGGCTTCGGATTCAGCCCTGGCTTGGGCGTAACCAGGGCGTTTCATTCCTGCACTCCGGCGCTTTGCGTAGAGCCTTGCGCGCTGGCCGCCTTCCTCCTGGTGCGATGAGATTTCGCTGCCGATCGGCCTACGATTGGATCATGGAAATGTCCGTTGAACTGGACCTGGTCATCGAGCAGCGGCTTGACCGGCTTGTGCGCGATGCCGGCCGCTCGAAGGAGTTCTTTCTGCAGCAGATGATTCTCCAGGGCCTCGAGGACGTCGAGGATGCCTACCTCGGGGCGGCCGTGGCTGAGCGCATCAGGCGCGGTGAAGAGGCCACGCGCCCGCTTGAAGTCGTTGTAGCAGAACTTGGCCTGGACGATTGAGCTCTCCAAGCAGGCTGAGCGTGAGCTGGCACGACTCGATCGCCCAGCCGGTCGGCGTGTGGTCCCCTTCGTGGGCTTTGGCGCTACCGCGTGGGTGACTACCGCTTGATCTGTCAACTCCTGAATGATCAGCTTGTGGTTCTGGTGCTGAGGATTGGCCATCGAAGTGAGATCTACGACCGCTGAACGGCCACAGGTCAAAGGACGAAGAGTGCCTGCTGAACCAGCACCAACATCTCCTCAGAACTTCCGCAACTCCCGCCGCGGATCCCGCTGGGTGCCCTTCTGGCTGTGGAACACCTGCACCGCCAGGCCCATCCCCAGTAGCAGCAACGCCAGCAGCGCCCACGGATTGCGGCCGAACCAATTGCGGCCCTTCAACGTGCGGCGGCGGCGTGGGGCCATCGAGCCAGGGGCGGGACACCATGCTGCCGGAGCGCGGCCCGCCTCCCCTCAGCCCTCATGATCGCGGGGGTGGGTGATCCGGGGCAGCGTGCGCTCCAGGGGCGCCAGGCTGATGTTCTCGCAGGAGGAGAACTCGCCATGGCCGAAGGGATTGTCCAGATCCCAGATCATCAGCAGGATGAACACCATCAGGAAGGCGATCGAGCCGAGATAGAAGAAGATCTCCACCCAGTCCTCCATGTGGGTCAGCACCAGGCCGGCGCACAACAGGGTGGTGCTGGTGGCTGACAACCAATACACCGTGGGAACGAAGGGAATCGAGCGGATCGTTTCCATGCGCAGCAGCAGGCCCCGCAGCGCGGCCAGCTCCTGGAGCAACCGCGCCATGCAGGGGGATTCACAGCTGTGGCGCAGCTGAGCCAGCTCGGCATTGAGCCGGTCGATCCGATCCAGGAGCTCGTCGGCGCGGGTGGTGCCCTGGAACCAGCCCAGGAACCCTTGCCCCAGCTGGGCGACCGTGGCCAGGGCCGCCGCCGGTTCGGCCTCGGGCCGGGCCCAGCCCAGCGCCTGCAACTCCGCCACCAGGCTCAACAGGATCTCGGCGAGCTGGGCGGGACACTTCTCGCTTTCCTTGTAGTCAACGAGCACGCCGTTGAACAAAAAGCCGATCAGAAAGACGTTGGAGGTGATCAGTCCGGCGAACAGGGGTGTCGGCTCGAGCACCTCCCAGCCCCGGGCCATGGCCAGCGCCTTGAGCGCCGCCACCGGCAGCAGAACCAGGGCGAGCTTCAGCAGCATCCCCAGGCGGCGCATCACCATCGCGCTTGGCCCCCTTGATCCTTCACGGTGTCGCGCACCGGTCTACTCAATGGACCGCCGGCCCGCCCCCATGGCGCGATCGGCGTGCCCGTTGGAGGATCAGTCGATCACCCCTGTCCGCGCCCCATGCTGGTCAACCTCAAACAACGGCTCCAGTCGCTGCGGATGGTGGCGAGCCTGGCCGCCTTCCTCAAGAACCCCACCGAACTCACCAGCGTTTTCGCTGTGGCCCGCAGCCTCCAGGGCAGCCCCCTGGCCACCCAGATGCAGCGCCATCTGCTGGCCAATCCTGCGATGGCCGAGCTGGTGGTCACGCTCTGGAGGCCCGACCCGATCGATCTGGCCCAGCTTTCGGCTCTGCCGGTGGGCAGCCTGGGCCGCACCTACGCCGAGCAGCTCGTCAGCCAGGGGCTGACGCCCGAGAGCCTGATTGACCCCAGTCCGATCAGCTCACCGGCGCAGTACATCACCCACCGCCTGCGGGAAACCCACGACATCGTGCACGTGCTCACGGGTTTTGGCACCGATGGGGTCGGGGAACTGGGGCTGCAGGCCTTCAACCTGGCCCAGGTGCGCTCGCCCCTGGCGCTGCTGCTGATCTTTGGTGGTCTGCTCAGCGCCCTGCAGAACGACGAGCCACTCGAGGCGCTGCTGCACGCCCTCGCCCGCGGCTTCGAGTTGGGTCTGGCGGCCCGCTGCCTGATCAGTTTCAAGCTGGAAGAGGGCTGGGGGCGCCCCCTGGCCGACTGGCGCCTGGAGCTGGGGCTGCCGGAAACGCCGTTGGCCTGAAACTGATGCTCCGGGCCGGCTGTGAGCGCGGCCTTGGCGTCAGGACTGACTGGCGGCTTTCACTTGGTCGCGCCCTTGAAGCCGCTCCAGGCGCTCAGTTCCGCCAAACTCTGCACCCCTTCACGCCGTTCGCTGCCCAGCACCCAGGTGGGGAAGGCCTTGACCTTGGCGGCGACACACTTCTGGCGGCCCTGGTCGTCCTTGTCGCATTCCAGGTAGGGGAGCTTGCGCGCCGCCTCGGTGCCGAACAGGTTCTTCTGGTGGAAACAGTGGGAACACCACCAGGCGCCGTAAAAAATCGCCCCCTTGGCGCGCAGGTGATCCGCCAGGGCGATCTGGGAGAGGGTGGAGGGGCTGACCGCCTCGATCCCCTGGGAACCTGCGGGCGCCGCCGCGGACGTCTTGACGGCCGGCTTGCTCCCGGCGCTCGCCGCGCCCATCAGTCCCAAGCTGGCCAAAACCAGCAGGGCCAGCTTCAGGCGTTGAGCCCTGGGGCCAGAGCTGGGGAGGTGGTGGGCCATGGGCGCGCGGGCGGGCTGGAGAAAACCTAGGGGGATTTCCGCCCTCCGGCGCCCCTGGCCAATGCCCGATCAACTGGGAGACTGGTTGGATTCACGTTTGACCGTTCCCCGCTGCGATGAGCGCCAACGGCTACCGCGACTACTTCAAGGTGCTCCAGGTCGAGCGCGGTGCCGACGCCGAAACGATCAAGCGTTCGTTCCGCAAACTGGCCCGCCAGTACCACCCGGATGTCAACCCGGGGGACAACGGGGCCGAGGCCAAGTTCAAGGAGATCAGCGAGGCCTATGAGGTGCTCTCCGATCCCGACAAGCGGCGGCGCTACGAGCAGTTCGGCCAGTACTGGGGCTCCGCCGGAGGTGGTGGCGGCAGCGCTGGCGCCGGTGTGGACGTGGACTTCGGCCGCTACGGCAATTTCGACGACTTCATCAACGACCTCCTCGGCCGTTTCGGTGGTCCCGGCGGCGGTGGGGGAAGCGCTGCCGGGTTCGGTGGTGCCCCGGGCGGGTTTGGATTCGGCTCCGGTTTCCCGGGGGGCTTCCCTGGCCCCGGTGGTTTCGCTGGCCCCGCGGGCGATCGCTCCCAGCCGCTCAATCTGGATGCGGAGGCCACCATCAATCTCTCCCTGGCCGATGCCTTTCGCGGTTGCGAGCGCACCTTGGCGGTCAACGAGGAGCGGGTGCAGGTGCGCATTCCCCCCGGGGTGAAGGGGGGCAGCCGGCTGCGGCTCAAGGGCAAGGGCAACCTGCAGCCCGGCACCGGCCGCCGCGGCGACCTTTACCTCACCCTCCAGCTCCAGGACCATCCGATCTGGACCCTCGAAGGGGATCAGTTGCGGGCCGATCTGCCCCTCAGCCTCGATGAACTCAGCCTCGGGGCGGAGGTGCGCGTGGCCACCCCCGATGGCGAGGCCACCGTTCAGGTGCCGCCGGGTATGGGTGTGGGCCGCACCCTGCGGCTCAAGGGCAAGGGCTGGCCCCTCAAGGAAGGCCGCGGCGATCTGCTGCTCACCCTCAGCCTGCACCTGCCCCGGGAGTTCAGCGAGAGCGAGCTGGAGTTGCTGGGCCAGTTGCGCGATGTGCGCAGCAGCGACCCCCGGCGCGAGTGGATGGCGGCGGCCAGGCTCTAGGCCGAACCCCCTCGATCCGTAGGATCCGCCCAGCGGTCGTCCCAGCATGGAACTCACCTACCGTCCCCGCCGCCTGCGGCGCACGCCGGCCCTGAGGGCCCTGGTGCGGGAATACCAGCTCAGCTCCGCCGACTTCATCTATCCCCTGTTCGTCCACGAGGGGGTCACCAACGAGCCGATCGGCGCGATGCCCGGCGCCCAGCGCTGGAGCCTGGAGGGCCTCGTGGGCGAGGTCGGCCGCGCCTGGGACCTGGGCATCCGCTGCGTGGTGCTGTTCCCCAAGGTGGCCGATGGCCTCAAGAGCGAAGACGGCGCCGAGTGCTTCAACGAAGGCGGCCTGATCCCGCGGGCGATCCGTCGGCTCAAGCAGGAGCATCCCGGCATGGCGATCATGACCGACGTCGCCCTCGACCCCTACTCCTGCGATGGCCACGACGGCATCGTCAGCGAGGAGGGGGTGGTGCTCAACGACGAAACCGTGGGCCAGCTCTGCCGCCAGGCGGTGGCCCAGGCCCGGGCGGGCGCTGATCTGATCGGTCCCAGCGACATGATGGACGGCCGCGTCGGCGCCATCCGGGAAGCCCTCGATGAGGAGGGCTTCGAGCACGTGGGGATCATCAGCTACACCGCCAAGTACGCCTCCGCCTACTACGGCCCCTTCCGCGAGGCGCTCGATTCCGCCCCCCGCTCCGGTGCCACCAAGCCGATCCCCACCGACAAGAGCACCTATCAGATGGATCCGGCCAACGGCCGCGAGGCGCTCACCGAAGCCCTGCTCGATGAGCAGGAGGGGGCCGACATCCTGATGGTCAAGCCGGGGCTCGCCTACCTCGACATCATCCACCGCCTGCGCGGCGAAACCGAGCTGCCGATCGCCGCCTACAACGTCAGTGGCGAGTATTCGATGGTGAAGGCGGCGGCCGAGCGCGGCTGGATCGACGAACGTTCGATCGTGCTCGAAACCCTGCTCTGCTTCAAGCGGGCAGGCGCCGATCTGATCCTCACCTACCACGCCTGCGACGCGGCGCAGTGGCTCAGGCAGGGATGAGCGCGCAGCTGCCCCCGCGGGCCTGAGCCCCAGCGCCGAGAATGGATCGATCCGACATTCACGCCGTGCCCCCGTCCCCCCCGCTGCGCCTGGGCCATGTGGCGGTGCGCGTCCAGGACATGGAGCGCGCCAAGGATTTTTACAGGGCCCTGGGCCTCGAGCTCACCTGGGATGCCAGCGACTGGGCCTACCTGCAGCTGCCCGAAGGCGGCGAGGGGGTGGCCCTGCTGGGGCCCGAGTATCGGGCTGCGGGGCCTCATTTCGCCTTCCACGTGGGCGATCGGGTGGGCCTCGCCGCCGTGCACGCCGCTCTCCAGGATCAGGGCGTGACGGTGGGTGCCATCCACGACCACCGCGACCAGACGGCCTCCTTTTACCTGCAGGATCCCGAGGGCAACTGGCTGGAGGTGCTGTTTGAGCCCGAAGGCGGGATCGCCTCCAATGTCGCCTGACACCAGGCCCGCTGGGCCCGAGTCACCGGTTCTAGTCGATTCGCTCCCAGTCGATCCGCCGCCGATTGATCAGGAAACCCGTTCGTTGCTGGAATGGGACCAGCTGGCGGCTGACCTGGCCGTCCATGGCTCCACTGCGGCCGGGCGGGCCCGCTGCGCGGAGCTCCCCCTGGCCGATTCGCTGGCCCAGAGCCAGGCGCGGCTGGCGGAAACCACCGAACTGATCGGCCTCGATGGCCTGATCGAGGGCGGCCTGAGCTTCCAGGGGGTGGCTGACCTGGGCGCCACCCTGCGCCATTGCTGCAAAGGCGGGGTGGCGGGCGGCGAGGCGCTGCTGGCGGTGGCCACCACCCTGGCGGCGGCCCGGCGGCTGCGGCGCCAGATCGCTGACCACGAGCTCCGTCCGTTGACCTCATCGCTGGTGGCGGAACTGCGCACCCTGCCGGAGCTGGAGCAGCGGCTCCATTTCTGCCTGGAGGAGGGGGGCCGGGTGGCGGATCGCGCCAGTGCGCCCCTGGCCGAGTTGCGCCGGCAGCTGCTGGCGGTTCGCAGCGAGCGGCGCGAGCGCCTGCAGGACCTGCTGCGCCGCTTCGCCCCCCTGCTCCAGGACACGGTGATCGCCGAGCGCAACGGCCGGCCCGTGCTGGCGGTGAAGGCGGGCGCCGCCTCCCAGGTGAGCGGTCTGGTCCACGACAGCTCGGCCTCCGGCAGCACCGTGTTCATCGAGCCCCAGGCGGTGATCGCCCTGGGCAACCGGCTCAGGGAGCTGGAGGGCCGGGAGCGGGAGGCCGAGCGGGAGGTGCTCGCCGCGCTCAGCGCCCTGGTGGCGGCGGAAGCCGGCAGCCTCGAGACCCTGCAGAGAGTGCTGGTGGCCCTGGATTTCGGCCTCGCCCGGGCCCGCTATGCCCTGGCCCTCGGGGCGGTGCGGCCGGAACTTTCGGGCGATCCGTCGGCCCCCTTCCTGCTCGAAAACCTTCGCCATCCCCTGTTGCGCCCCAGCCCGCAGCGGCCGCAGGTGGTGCCAGTGACGGTGAAGGTGGGGAGCGAATTGCGGGTGGTGGCGATCACCGGCCCCAACACCGGCGGCAAGACGGTGACCCTCAAGAGCGTGGGGCTAGCGGCGCTGATGGCGCGGGCCGGCCTGTTCCTGCCCTGCGGCGGCACGCCGCGGCTGCCCTGGTGCGATCAGGTGCTCGCCGACATCGGCGATGAGCAGTCGCTGCAGCAGAACCTCTCCACCTTCAGCGGCCACGTGCGCCGCATCGCCCGCATCCTGACGGCCCTGCCCGAGCACCCATCCGAGGCGGCGGGGGCGTCCCTGGTGCTGCTTGATGAAGTGGGCGCCGGCACCGATCCCACCGAGGGGGCGGCCCTGGCGATCGCCTTGCTCCAGCACCTGGCCGAGCGGGCTCGGCTCACGATCGCCACCACCCACTTCGGCGAACTCAAGGCGCTCAAGTACGACGATGCGCGCTTCGAGAACGCCTCGGTCGCCTTCGACGAGGAGACCCTCTCGCCCACCTATCACCTGCAATGGGGCATCCCCGGCCGCAGCAACGCCCTGGCGATTGCCTCCCGCCTGGGGCTGGCGCCCGGCGTGCTCGAGCGGGCCCAGGAACTGCTCGCCCCCCGTGGGGAGGGCGAACTCAACCAGGTGATCCAGGGGTTGGAGGCCCAGCGCCGGCGTCAGCAGGAGGCCGCCGAGGATGCGGTGGCCCTGTTAGCCAGCACCGAACTGCTGCATGAGGAGCTGCTGCAGCGCTGGGAGCAGCAGAAGGAGCAGTCGGCGGAGCTGCAGGAGCAGCGCCGCCGCCAGTTGGAAACATCGATCCGCGAGGGGCAGCAGGAGGTGCGCCGGATCATCCGCCGCCTGCGCCAGGGCCAGGCCGATGGCGAAACAACGCGGCTCGCCGGCGAGCGGCTCAAACGCCTGGAGCGGGACCACCGGCCCGTGCCCGAGCGGCGGCAGCACCGGGGCTGGATGCCGGTGGTGGGGGAACGCATCCGGGTGCTGTCCCTCGGGAAGTCGGCCGAGGTGCTGGAGCTCGCCGCCGGTGGCCGGGAGCTCACGGTGCGCTGCGGCCCGATGCGGCTGACGCTGCCCCTGGAGGCTGTTGAATCGCTCAGTGGCCAGAAGCCCCAGCCGCCGGAGCCCCCCGCCCCGAAGGTGCAGGTGCGCATCCCCGCCGGGCTTGGAGCGGGCCCCTCGGTGCGCACCGAGCGCAACACCGTGGATGTGCGTGGTTTGCGTGTTCACGAAGCGGAGGCCGCCGTGGAGGAGCAGCTCCGGGTGGCCAACGGGCCGGTGTGGGTGATTCACGGCATCGGCACCGGCCGCCTCAAGCGGGGCCTGCGCGAGTGGCTGGCGGGGGTGGCCTACGTGGAGCGTGTGGCCGACGCCGAGAAAGGAGACGGCGGGCCGGGTTGCAGCGTGGTGTGGGTGAAGTAGAGGCGGCGACGCGCTCCCCCTCCGCTCACCCCAGCTCCGGCAGCACCGGCAGCACCGGCAGCGCCGGGGCCTGGCCTGACGGCAGCTTGAGGGCTTCCCCCTGGCGATCGAACAGGCGCCAGCCGCTGCCCACCACCTCCAGATGAACACTCTGGCCGGGCACCACGCGCTGGTCGGGGTCGGCGCGCAGCTGCACCAGATGGCCACTTTCCTGCAGGCGGGCGCTGACCAGCAGCTCATTGCCGAGGGCTTCGAGGTGGGTCACCTCCGCCGCCAGGTTGCGGTTCGTGGCGGGGGCGAGCACCAGATGCTCCGGCCGCAGGCCCGCTGTGAGCTCTTCGCCGGCGCGCTCGGCCAGGGCGCATGCCAGCGGCTCCTCCACCAGAAAGCGCTTGCTGCCCAGCTGCACCTGGGCGCCGCCCATGGCCCGCACGGGGAGCAGGTTCATCGGCGGGCTGCCGATGAACTGGGCCACGAACAGGTTCGAGGGCCACTGGTAGAGCTCCAGCGGCGTGCCCAGCTGCTGCAGGTGGCCCTGGTTGAGCACGGCGATGCGGTGGCCCATGGTCATCGCCTCCACCTGGTCGTGGGTGACGTAAAGGGTGGTGGTGCCCAGGCGGCGCTGCAATTCCACGATCTGGCCCCGGGTGCCCGTGCGCAGCTTGGCGTCGAGGTTGCTGAGCGGCTCATCCATCAGAAACACCGCCGGCTCGCGGGCGATCGCCCGGCCCAGGGCCACCCGCTGCTTCTGGCCGCCGGAGAGTTCCTTGGGCCGCCGCTCCAGCAGCGGTGTGAGCTCAAGGGTTTCGGCCACCTCGGCGATGCGGCGTTCGATGCGATCCTCTCGCTGCGAGGGCACCCGCAGGGCGGCGGGCAGCCCGCGGCCGGCCTGGTGCAGGCCGTCCTGGAGCTGTTGAACCAGGCTGCGGGGACGGCTGCGGCGCAGGCCGAAACCGATGTTGTCGGCCACGCTCAGATGGGGGTAGAGCGCGTAGCTCTGAAACACCATCGCCACATCCCGCTGGGCCGGTCGCAGCCTCGTGACGCAGCGCTCGCCCACGAACAGCTCACCGGCGCTGGGGTTCTCCAGCCCCGCCAGCAAGCGCAGCAGGGTGCTCTTGCCGCAGCCCGAGGGGCCGACCAGCACCAGAAACTCACCATCGGCGATGGTCAGGTCCAGCTGGTTGAGCACCGGAACCGGCCCTGACCCGCGCCGAGGCGGAAACACCTTGCTCACCTGCTGGAAGCGAACCTCAGCCAAGACCGGCCCTCAGACCGGCCGATCCTAGGGTTGGCCCCACGACCCAGTCCCCAGGCCCAAGCCCTTTGCAGTTCATTGATCAGGCACGCATCGCCGTGCAGGCCGGCCGCGGAGGAGATGGCATCGTCACCTTTCGCCGTGAGAAGTACGTGCCCGCCGGCGGCCCATCAGGGGGCGACGGAGGCCGGGGGGGGGGCATCGTGCTGCAGGCCGATAGCAACCTCCAGACCCTGCTCGACTTCAAATACAAGCGTCAGTTCGTGGCTCCCGAGGGCCGCCGCGGCGGTCCCAACCGTGCCACCGGCGCCAGCGGCCAGACCCTGATCATCCAGGTGCCCTGTGGCACGGAGGTGCGTGATCTGGCCACCAACATCCTGCTGGGCGACCTCACCGAGCACGGCCAGCAGCTGCTGGTGGCGGCCGGTGGCCGTGGTGGCCTCGGCAACGCTCACTACCTCAGCAACCGCAACCGGGCGCCGGAGAAGTTCACCGAGGGCAGGGAGGGGGAGGGCTGGAACCTGCAGCTTGAGCTGAAGTTGCTGGCGGAGGTGGGCATCATCGGACTCCCCAACGCCGGCAAGAGCACCTTGATCAGCGTGCTCTCGGCCGCCCGCCCCAAGATCGCCGATTACCCCTTCACCACCTTGGTGCCCAACCTGGGGGTGGTGCGTCGTCCGAGCGGTGATGGCACCGTGTTCGCCGACATCCCCGGATTGATCGCCGGGGCGGCCCAGGGGGCGGGCCTGGGCCACGACTTCCTGCGCCACATCGAGCGCACGCGCCTGCTGATCCATCTGGTGGATGCCAGCGCTGAGGACGTGGTGCGTGATCTGACGATCGTGGAGGCCGAATTGAGCGCCTATGGCCACGGTCTGGACATGCGCCCGAGGATCGTGGCGCTCAACAAGATCGAGCTGCTGCTGGAGGATCAAGTTGCGGAGCTGCAACAACAGGTGGCCAGCCACTGCGGGCAAGAGGTGCTGCTGGTGTCAGCGGCGACGGCCCAGGGCCTCGACCCCCTGCTGGGGAGAGTGTGGAGGGAGCTGGACCGACGCAAGCTGGTGGAGGCTGAGGCTGCGGCTCAGTCGTCGTAGACCCGGCACTCGAGGGCGTCGGGGTTCAGGTCGCAGTAAACCTCCAGGGGGCTGGGGTCGTGGCTGTCGTCGGGATGGTGGGCCTTGTACTCCTCAAGCTGCTTGAGCTCATCTTCCAGATGGCCGAGCTTCGCGGCATCTCCTGAGGCCTTGGCGGCTTCGAGCTCGCTCAGGTCCTTGAGGATGTGCTCGTCGATGGTGTTCATAGGTGCTCCGGCGCTCATCCACCGGTCGACGTCGAACCCACCATACGGGTCGTGGCCAGGAGCCGGTGCCGATTGTGGGCTCTCCCTGATTCGGCCTTCCGCACCCCTCAGGCGGGCAGCTCACTGAGTTCCATCCAGCGTTCCTCACCCTGGTGGATCTGCTCCACCAGTGCTGAAAGCTCCTGGGTGAGTCGTTCCAGGTCGGTGTAGTCGCCAGCGCCGCCGCCGGAGAGCTGGGCCTCCAGGGCGAGCCGCTGCTGCTCCCAGGCCGGCAGGTGGGCGTCGAGTTGCTCGAGCTCGCGAGTTTCTTTGTAACTGCGGCGTCGGGGGCGTTTGTCTGTCTCATCACCCCGGGGCGCACCGCCTGGGGTGGCACCGCCCGGGGTCGCCACCTCCTGGGCCGCTGGCGCCACGGGCACCGCCGCCCCTTTGGCCTCGCTGGCACGGCGCTCCAGATAGGCGCTGTAATTGCCCTCGAAGCGCTGCAGCCGGCCGTCTTCGAAGGCAAACAGGCGGTCGACGGTGCGATCGAGGAAATAGCGGTCGTGGGAGACCACCACCACACAGCCGCGGAAATCCTCCAGGAAGTCTTCGAGCACCGTGAGCGTGTGCACGTCCAGGTCGTTGGTGGGCTCATCCAGCAGCAGCACGTTGGGCGCTTCGATCAGCAACCGGCAGAGGTAGAGGCGCCGGCGCTCGCCGCCGGAGAGCTTGGCGATCGGGCTGTGCTGCTGGGCCGGCGGAAACAGAAAGCGCTCCAGCAGCTGGGAGGCGCTCACCTTCTCCCCCCCCAGATCGATCGAGCTGGCGGCCTCCTGCACGAAGTCGATCACCTTGCGCGCCACGCCCTTGCCCGCCAGGAAGGCCTCGGCCTGCTGATCGAAGTAGGCCAGTTTCACGGTGGCCCCCAGTTCCACCGTGCCGGCATCGGGGGCGCGCCGGCCGGCGATCGCATCGAGCAGCGTCGATTTGCCGCTGCCGTTGGGGCCGATGATCCCGACCCGGTCTTCCGGGGAGAAGTCGTAGCTGAAGCCCTCCAGCAGCACGCGTTCGCCCACCTTCAGACCCAGGTCGTCGGCGTCGATGGCGCGCTTGCCGATCCGGCGGCTGGCGGTGGCCAGGCTGACCGCGGCGCGGGCCTGGCGGGCCGGGGCCTCGCGCATCGCCTCGATGCGCTGGATGCGGGCCTTCTGCTTGGTGCTGCGGGCCTTGGGGCCCTGGCGCAGCCAGGCCAGCTCGCGCCGCAGGGCGCCTTTGAACTTGGCGTCGCTGGCGGCTTCGGAGGCATCCTCCTCGGCCTTGAGCTTGAGGTACGTGGCGTAGTTGCCGGCGTAGCTGCGGGCCTCGCCCCGCTCCACCTCAACGATCCGCCGCGTGACCCGATCAAGGAAGTAACGGTCGTGGGTGATCAGCACCAGGGCGCCGCCGAAGCGCTCCAGTCGCCCCTGCAGCCACTCAATGCAGTCGGCATCGAGGTGGTTGGTGGGTTCATCCAGCAGCAGCACGTCGGGTTCGGCCACCAGGGCCGAGGCCAGGGCCAGCCGTTTGCGGTAGCCGCCGGAGAGTTCTCCCACCCGGCGCTGGGTGTCGGTGATGCCGAGGTGATCGAGCACCTCGTGGCACTGGTGCTCCAGACCCCAGGCCCCGGACTGGTCCATGCGGCCGCTGAGTTCGCCCAGCTCCGCTAGTAACCCCCCGTCGTCGGGCCGCTCCGCCAGGCCCTCGCCCACCGCCATGAAACGCAGCAGCAACTCCCGCTTCTCGCCGCAGCCGGCCACCACCTGCTCCAGCACCGTGCGCTCGGGGTCCAGTTCCGGGTCCTGGTCCACCAGAACCACCTTCCACTGCGCAGAGCAGCGCCGCTCCCCTTGATCAGGGGGCTCCTGCCCCGCCAGCATCCGCATCAGGGTGCTCTTGCCGGCCCCGTTCGGGCCGATCAGCCCCAGACGTTCTCGCTCCGCGATGTGCAGGGTGAGGTCGGAGAAGAGGGTGCGCAGGCCAAAATCCTTGCTGACACCCACCAGGCTGATCAGGCTCACGCGATCGAAGCGGGTCGTTGTTGCTCCAGGTAAGCAAAGACGCTCTTGTCTCCCACATCCGCCGCCGCCGCCATCGGGAACTTGCGCGCGGTGAGCACCAGCAGCAGCGCCGCCTGCACGGCCAGCAGCGAGAAGGTGGCCTGATCCCCCAGCAGTCCCGTCAGGCGGCCCAGCAGGGCCAGGGGCAGCAGCAGGGTCACGCCGATCGCCTCGGGACGGCGGAAGCAGAAGAACTCCTTGAAGCCCACCCCCGCCAGGGCGGCGAAGAAGGGGCCCACCGCCCAGATCCAGCGCCCGTCGGCGGCCAGCGTGGGCACCACCCCATCGGCGCCGACGCGAACGGCCAGGGCCAGGCCCCCGAGGCTGCCCAGCAGCCAGAACAGCTGCAGGGTGCGGTGCAGGGGTTTGACATAGATATGAATCCAGCGCAGGGCCAGTCCGAGGCCCGTCGCCATCACGAGCAGCCAGGGCCACAGGCCCCGTGCGCCCCAGATCTGCCACTGCACAAGCAGCGACACTTCGGCCACGGCCACCAGCAGCAGGGCGAGGCGGTAGCTGAGCACCTCGCGGCGGTCCTGGTCCGTGATCGTGTAGGTGCCATAGGCCCCCTCGAAGACGGGATCGGTCATGGCTGGGGGGCGACGGGTGGTCCGTTCACCAGTGTGGCCAACTCCGGGCCCGCCGGAACGATGCCCGACGGGTGCAGGGGGAACAGGGCGCCGAAGTAGTCCCGGCGCCAGGCGGGCGCATCGCAGCTGGCGGCCACGCCGGCTGTGGCGAACAGCCGCGCCCGCCAGGCCGACAGGGCTGGGAATTGCCAGAGCGGCCGGCGGCTGCAGCCGAACAGGGGCGCGTAGACCAGCTCCATGCGGATCAGGGTTGGAAACAGCACTACATCGGCCAGGGTGAGTTGCTCGCCGCAGAGCCAGGGGCCCCGGGCGGTCAGCTCTGCCTCCGCTTCCTCCAGGGCCGCGAACAGCGCCGCCTCGGCCCGGTCGTAGGCCCCTTGGTTGCGGGCGAAGCCGCAGCGGTAGACGCCGTCGTTGACGGCGCTTTGGAACAGCTCGCGCCAGCGCTGGATCGGGTCGCTCAGCCCAGCGGGGGCCAGGTTGGGGGCGTCCTCGGGGCCGGGCCAGTGGTTGAGCAGATCGACCAGCACGGCGCTTTCGTTGGCCACGATCCGCCCCAGGCGGCGGTCGTAGAGGGCGGGCACCGTGGCGCGGGCGCCGGCGGGGCTGCCGGAGCGGCGGTAGAGATCGATCAGGGCGCTGGCGCCCTCGAACGGTTCCACGAAGCGCCAGCGGCCCCGTTCGGGGTCGGGCTCCACCACCAGCTGCTCGATGCTGGTATCAAGCCTGCGCAGGCTCCAGACCAGCCAGGTGCGGTGGGCCCAGGGGCAGCTGCGTCCCACGATCAGCACGTGGCGTCCGGGTTCAGCGGCCCCTGCGGGCAGCTCCGGAACGGCGGCGAAGGCGCCCGCGGGGCGGCGGTAGTTGCCATCGGCGTCGGCGGGGCCCAGGCCGCCCATCAGCTGCCGCCACTGGCAGTGCCAGAGACGGCGCACGCTGGAAACCACCAGGGGCGGGATGGGCATGGCAGGGGCCGAGGGGTTTGACGCCCATTCAGGTTGGCTCCAACGTGGCGATTCAGGTGCGGCGATCGGATGGCGGCAGGCACGGGGCGGGGTTCGGCCAGGGTGCTGGTGGTCGCCGGCACCCACGGCAACGAAGGCAATGCCCCCTGGCTGCTGCGCCACTGGCAGGCCCACCCCGAGGCGCTCGAGCGGCGGGGCCTGGAGGTGGAGCTGGTGCTGGGCAACCCCGAGGCGTTCGCGGCCCGCCGCCGTTACCTGGACCGGGACCTGAACCGCTGCTTTGCCGCGGAGCTGCTCGCCAACCCTGGGTGCCAGGAGCGGGAGGTGCGGCGGGCCCGGGAGCTGCTGGCGCTCCATGGCCCGGTTGGGGAGCTCCCCTGTGCCGTGGCCCTGGACCTGCACAGCACCACGGCCGCCATGGGCAATGCCCTGGTGCTTTACGGACGCCGGCCCACGGACCTGGCCCTGGCGGCGGCGATCCAGGCCGATCTGGGCTTGCCGATCTACCTGCACGAGGCCGATGCCGCCCAGACGGGATTTCTGATCGAACGCTGGCCCTGTGGCCTGGTGATCGAAGTGGGGCCCGTGCCCCAGGGGGTGATCACCGCCCAGATCTGCCGCCAGAGCCAACTGGCCCTGGAGTCGGCCCTGGCCGCCCTGGCGCGGGCCCGCGCCGGGGAGTTGCGCCTGCCGGCGGGCCTCACGGTACATCGGCACCTGGGCAGCCTTGATCTGCCCCGGGGCGTCGACGGTGCCCCCCTGGCCTGCCTGCACCCCGAGCGTCAGCACCGCGACTGGGTGCCGATCCGTTCAGGGGATCCGATGTTCAGCTCGGCGGATGGCACCGCGGTGGCCTACCAGCCGTCGCCTGGAGCGGTGGATGAGCCCGTATGGCCCGTGTTCATCAACGAGGCGGCCTACGGCGAGAAGGGTATCGCCCTGAGCCTCACGCGCCGGGAGCGCTGGCCGATCGAACCCGCCTGGGCGGCGGCGCTGATCGCGCTGATGGCTGGCTGAATCAGCGCGGTTTGCCGTTGTAGATCACGCTGAGCACCTCACGGCCATCCGGGGAGATGCGCATCTCCGTTTCCGTCGTGGGGAGGAGGTTGAGCTGCCTCCAGCCCGGGGGGCCGCCCAGGAATCGGAACAGGATGCCCTGATCATTGGCTTCAATCAGGCAGTTACCGACCTTGCGGTCGAACATGCAGGCGTCAGCTCGGTAAACCCCAAGCCCCCCATTGATCTTCTCGGCCCGCATCCGGGCGAGGTTGGTGGCGCGCTGCAGATTGAAGGGGAAATCGACTTGGGCCCCTACCGGCGCAGCCACCAACAGGCTGAGGCTGGCGCTGAGGGCAAGTAGGTGGCGCATGCGGGGTTGGGAGCGTTGTTGGTGTTAAGCCCAGGCCACGGCTGGCTCAACCACAGGCCCAGGTGCCCTGCTCCTTGGTGCAGGGCAGATCGGTGCGGCTGCCATCGGCCCAGTAGATGCGCAGGCGGTCGTCGGCGCTGCCGATGCGGAAGGTCAGCGACTTGACCACACCGGCCGGGGGCTTGCCTTTGCTATCGGCCGGATCGGCTTTCTCCGGGGTGGCCTGGCGTTGCTCCAGTTGCTGCACCCGTTGCTCCAGCTGCTGAAGGCGCTGGGCCTCACGGCTTGGTTGGCAGGAGGCCAACGCCAGGCTGAGGCCAACCAGGGCCAGAGTCGAGCGAACCGGCGACAGGGTTGTGCGCAGACGCATCACCAAGGTGCAGGGGATGCGGGCACTCCTAGCAGTGGCTTTCGTCGGCTGGCTACAGACGCTCACTCCAGTACACGATGCCACCCATCAGTTCGACTTCGAGCCGGCGATGACGGGCCTGATGGACCGGCACCGTCTCCTGACGCCGCTCGCCCTGGTGTTCCCAGCAGATCAAGACCAAAACCAGACCTTTAAATCTGAACTCAACCTAAGGGGGCCTTTGTCGCAGCGGCTACCGATGGTGCGGAGATACACACCGCTGCATGGACCAGGGGCTCCGAGCGCCCCAACCCAACCCCAACCCCAGCCAGCCTCAAGCTTTCCTCACATCGCGCAATGTTCTGTTACACTTCCCCAGGCAGCGCCCGCCCCGGGTGCCGTCCTACCTAACCGTCCCCTTACGGGGGCAACCCTCTCGCTCTTATGACCACCACCATC
>NZ_JAGQCS010000015.1 GCF_024346315.1 Cyanobium sp. ATX 6F1 | reverse complement strand
GGACCTCACACCTTTGCTGCTATTCGGCCACATCTTGCTCCTCCCCTTAGCGCTCAACCCAAACGGATCAGCGCCTTCAGTTCAAAGCAGACATGACGCAGCAAAAGCGTCAGTTCCTAAACTTTTTGGTTGTCCAGGTGCTCCGTTCGCCCCTCTCAGGGCATCCGGCTCGGCGATCTCTCAACCGCCTTTTCAACCTACAACATCGATCGGCTCTCGCCATCCGCTGCTTTCGGCTCCGCGCTCCGCCTCTCGGTGGTGCGCAGTCCAAAACTGTATCACAGGCTTCAGCCAGCCACCAGAGCCTTGGCCCACGGGAGGAAGGTCTCGAGCGTGGAGTCGCTGCGGGCCGCCAGCACCGGATAGTCGGTATGGGCCAAATTGGCCCCAGGCGCCTGATCCTGGGGATCGATCAGCAGCCAGCGGATCGGGCACTCAAGCTCCGTGAGCACAAGCCAGGCCGCCGCCAGATCCCAGATCTTCGGAGTGGCCTCAAGGGCGGCAACGGTCTGCCCCATCGCAACGCTCACCAGGTTCAAGCTGGCCACGCCCAGCAAGCGGATCTTGCCGGGGAAGCGGCGGTCGGGAAGTTTCTGGAGAACGCCGATGGAGCGGCTGCACAGGGAGGCGCACCCCGCCACATCGGCCTGTCGCGATGGGGGCTGCAGCAGCTTGCCGTTGCGCCAGGCCCCCTGACCTCGCACGGCGATGATCCGCTGGCGCAGGGGGGGCACATCCAGCACGGCCCACACGGGCAGTCCCCCCTCGAAGCGGGCAATCGAGATCGCCCAGTAGGGAATGCCGGCAGCAAAATTGGTGGTGCCATCGAGGGGATCGACGACCCAGTAAGCCGAGCTGATGGGCACGTGCTGGTCCCCCTCCTCGCTCAGCACCCCCTCCCCAGGGAAGGCGTCGCCAAGACCGCGCACGATGGTTTCATCGCTCCAGCGGTCGCAAGCGGTGATCAGGCTTCCGTCGGCCTTGGCCTCGGAGGCCATGTGGCCAAAATCCTGACGCTGGCGGTCCGCGACCGCATCCACCAGGGTTTCCAGCCGAGCCAGCTCAGGTGGATAGGTGGCAAGGGTGGTGGTCATCCGAGCTCCAGGGAGAGAACGTGGGCGAGGCGGCGGCCGGTGTCCTGGCGGAACTGCTGCAGGTCGACGCGCTCCAGCAGCACGAGGGCACCCAGGGCAACGAACACTTCCAGCAGCAACACCAGGGCATAGGCGCCAAAGGGTCCGTGACCAGGGAGCAGCCAGCGTCCGAAGTCGAGCAGAGCCCCCCCCGCCACCTTGCCGACAGCCCGCGAGAGGGCCTGGGCCAGACCCCAGACCCCAACGAAGGTACCGGCCACCTCGGGGAGGGTGAGATCGAGCATCAGGCAGAGGGCGCCATTGGTACCGATGCCCGCAGCGAGGCCGAAGAGCACCATCGCCACACGCAGCAACGGAACACTGGCAAGACTGCCCGCGACCACCAGCAACAGCAACGTCGCAACGATCAGACGACAACCCAGGCGCGCCGTGGCGAACTTACCCAGCCAAGGCACGATCAGCAGGCCCGCCAACACCAGACCCACCAGGGTGCCCACGCCCCAGAAGGCGTTGAGCGCGGCCGTGGCGGCGATCGGCAGGGCGAAGACCTCGGCGCCGTAGCTCTCGAGGATCGGATCCTGCAGAAAAAGCCCCAGGGTGAACAACACCAGAAACAAGAAGAAGATCAGCACCTGGCGGCTGCAGGTGATCAACTGCCAGGCCTGGGCAAGTGTGACGGCATCGTCGCGCTCGTTGGCGCGGCTGAGGGTCGACGGTCCACGGGGAGTTTCGAGCCCCCAGGTGGCCACCAGGGTCAGCGCCACCACGATCAGGGCCGCCTTGGCGATGAAGGCCAGCAACACCGGTTTCAGCACGGCCGGATCGGTCACGCCATCGAGACCCTTGAGGCTGAGGCTGATGGCGATGGCCCCCACCACGATGCCAACGGTGAGCATCGACCAGATCACACTCACCGCCCTGGGCCGCTCTGCCTCGCTGGTGCGATCGATCACCAGGGCGAGATAGGGGGTGGTGGCAAGGGAAATTCCAATGCCGTAAGCGGCGAAGAGAGCGCAGAGCCCGGCGGCTCCAGCAGCCATGGCTCCTGGACTGCCGCCATTAAACGCCGACGCCACCTGAAAGATGAGCGGCACGGCCAGCACCGCCAAACCGGTGAACAGCAGTGTGCCGATCCAGATGTAAGGCGTTCGGTGGCGCCCCCCCAGGGGACGGGCATCGGAGACATGGCCGAACAACACCCGAGTGGGGGCCATGAACTGCTCAAAGGCCAAGGCCCCGCCCACGAGGACCGCGGGCATGCCGAGCTCCGTGATCATGATCCTGTTGAGCAGGCCGGCGAAGATCACCGCCAAGGCACCGAGGCAGGCCTGAAACAGACCGAGCCGAAGGACCTGATGCAGTTTCATTCCGCTGGAAACCTGGGGGTACGTAGGGGCCATGGCGGAGGGGGCCACGGCTTACTCGAACAACAGCAGAATGCAGGCCACCTAGGGCCCCAGGGGCCCGCCGGCGGCGGACTTGAACGAGGCCAGGCAGGCGGGCAACAGGGGCTCGGGGGGCACCGGCACGTTGACGCCGTTGTCAGGCATGGTGGACGGCAGGGAGCGGGGTTGACAGGTCACAATCTGATCGAGGCCCGTGCGGCGACGGATCTCAGCCAACTGGCGGTTGTAGTCGGCCAGAGCGGAGGAGTAGGCCACTTCGGCCTGGGTCAGGTCCCGCTGGTTGTCAACCACCTCCCGCTGGGTGGTGACGCCGGCCTGGAAACGCAACCGGGCCAGACGCAGGGATTCCCTGGCCGAGATCACCTGGCGGGAGGTGGTCTGGATGTTGCGGTTGTTCTGGAGCAGCCTGTAGAAGCTGTCCTCCACCTGCAGCCGGATGGCATCGCGTTGGGAGGCGAACAGATAGGTGTTCTGCTCGGCCTGCTGCTTGAAGCGGCGGGCCTCGGCGTTGGCACGGCCCCCATCGAACAGGTTCCAGCTGAGGTTCAGACCGACGGCGTTGTTGACCTGGTATTGATAGCCGTTCATGTTCGTGGTGTTGATCGTGTTCAAACCGTTGGGGTCGACCACCCCGCGGTTGCGCGACAACCCGAAGTTGTTGAAGATGTTCAGGAACGGCTGCACGCGGCCCTTTTCAGCGTTGGCATCACTGTTGGACACGGAGATGTCAAGCAGGGCATTATCGAGCTCTTCGCGGAAGGCATAGGCCGCCACGATGCTCTCCTGGAGGGATGGGGTCCAGACGCCCAGGGCACGCAGGGGCTCCTTGGCGGTGGGGGTGACGTTCTGGGGAAGGTTGAGCAGGGCCGCCAGGGCCCGGCGGGCGATGGCCTGCTGGGCCAGGCCACCGTTGAGCAGCTGCTGGTCGCGGGCCAGTTGGGTTTCTGCTTCAAGAACCTCCAGCTTGGTGGCTACGCCGGCCTGATAGCGGGCCCTGGCATCCCGCAGGCTCACCAGTGAGGCCCGCACGGACTGCTGGCCGATGCGCACCTGATCATCGGAGAGCTGAAGGTCGAAGTAGCGCTGAGCGGCTTCAAGCCTCTTTTCCCGGAGCGCGATGAGGTACTGGTTCTTGGCTTTCTCGTAGCGGTCGCGGGCGGCGGCGACCTGGGGAACGCGCTGGGGATTGATCAGACCCCAGGTGATTCCAACCGTGCCGGCCCCCCCGATCAGCTTGGTTTGGGTGAGGCCATCGGCAAAGAAAGACCCGCCATTGGGGCGGCTGGTGTAGGACTCCTGATTGAACAGCTGGGGGAAGCTCTGGGCCGTGAGCTGGATGTTTGGGTACCAGGAGGAAATCTGAGCCCGCAGGTTGGATTTGGCCTGGTCCACCTGGGAGGCGACGGCCTTGAGGTCTGAATTGTTGACCTCCACCAGGTTCTCGACATCCACCAGGCCCAGGGGCCGCAGCGCCCGGATCACCACTTGCTCGGGCTTGGTGGGAAGGGCCAGGGAGTTCGGGGCAACGAGACGCTCCAACCCAGGAAGCACCTTGGTGGCGGCAGGGGCGAGCACATCCGGGTTGGACTTGGGCCTGGGGCCCTTGACTTTGGGAGCCAGGGGCAGCACCTGGGGCGGGGGATCAAGCAGCGGCGGGGGAGCATCCAGGGCGGCCACCGGTGCAACGGCTGGCGTGGCGGCTTGGCCCACCACCGGAATCACCGTTGGAGACGGGGCCTCGGCAATCAGCTGGGGCAGCGGCGGAATCTCAACGCCACCACGGGCGGCTGACAGCTCTTGGGGCTCCTTGGTGGGCTGAGCGAAGGCAACGAGCGGCTGCACACTGACAAGACAGGTACCGGTCAAGGCAGTAACTGCCAACAGCGAGCGTCTCACCAGATACCTTCAAAATATGCACGCTGAGTTTAATGAGTTTGCGGCGAACACACCAGGCAGGCGGCCACGAGATCATCCGCCCCCTTCAGAAGGTTGATGGGCACCACCAAACGTTCCTGAATCTCAGCAAGGGTTAGATCATCAAGGAACACCGGCTGTCCCTGTCGCAACATCACCGACGGCAGAAGCAACTCCTCCCCCAAGTCCTTTCCGGCCAGTCCCGCCAGCAGATCAGAACCGGTCAAAAGGCCTGTCACCACTTGATCTTGGCCCCAGTAGGGACTCGGCAATCCATAGAGGCGAAGCTCCAGACCCTCCACCCGGTTGAGCCGATCGACCACCGGCTGCAGGGCCTCGGCCACCAGTTGGCCCACCACCCAGCTCAACCGACGGGGCCGCTCCAGGGCGGCGGGCAACTCCCGCGTCGCATGATCCAGGGCCTCCAGAAAGGCTCGGATGCTCCCCACGCCGTTCTCCTGTTGCGGCAAATCTTCGTAACTGCTGCGCGGTGGCAACGGGCGCCCGGCGATTAGGTACCACTCATCGGAAAGCCAGGTGAAGCGGCTCTGGAGCTGGGGTTCAAACTCTCGCTGCAGGGCCTCCACCAACTCGATCACCCGCCGGGCGCAGGCCCGATCCACGGGAATCAGCCCGTCGCCGTCGGGGCGAAAGCGCGTCAGACCCACCGGAACCACCGCCGCCGAGAGCACCGCCGGCCACTGGCCACTGGCCAGGCTCGCCAGATCCCGCAGGGTGCGCTCCAGGGCCGCACCGTCGTTCCGGCCCGGACAGACCACCACCTGGGCGTGGATCTGCAGCCGGCGCTCGGCGAACCAGCCCAACTGCTCCATCAACAGGCCCGCCCGGGGGTTCACCAGGAGCTGCTGTCGCAACTTGGGATCCGTGGCATGGACCGAGACGAACAGGGGTGAAAGGCGCTGCTCCTCGATCCGCTGCCAGTCGGCGGCGGCGAGGTTGGTGAGGGTCAGGTAGGAGCCGTAGAGAAAACTCAGGCGGTAATCGTCGTCCTTGAGGTAGAGGCTGGCGCGCTGGCCCGGAGGCTGCTGGTCGATGAAGCAGAAGGCGCAGTGGTTGTTGCACTGGCGCAGGCCATCGAAGAGCGCCTCTGTGAATCCCAGGCCGAGACCGTCGTCGAGGTCCTTCTCGATCTCGAGCAGGTGCCGTTCACCGCTGGGATCCTCCACCTCCAGGGTCAGTTCCTCGGCGGCACTGAGCACCTGGTAATCGATCAGGTCGCGCGGCCGGCTCCCATTGATGCTGAGCAGTCGGTCCCCGGGCTCAAAGCCCAGCTCCTCTCCGATGGAGCCCGGCTCCACCGAGGCCACCACCGCAGGGGCGGGGAGCCGTTGGTCTTGGCCGGCGGCGAGGGCGACTCCGGCGGAGGGTTCAATCCACACGGGGCGGAGCTGGGGCGATGGGGTTCAGTTTGGGACCGCCGCGACCTGGGATGTCCAGACCAGCAGCAGCAGCCCGAACACCAGGCGGTATCCCACGAAGATCCAGGTGCTGTGCTTCTGCAGGTACTTGAGCAGCCAGGCGATCGCCCACCAGGAAACCAGGCCAGCGGAGACCACACCGATCAACAACGGCAGCGCCCCGCCGGCGATCGGCACGCTGAAGGCAGATTTGAGCTCCACCAGCCCCGCCAGGGTGATGGCAGGAATGCCCAGCAGAAAGGAGAAACGGGCCGCATCCTCCCGGCGCCAGCCATCGAAGAGGGAGGCGGTGAGCGTGCTGCCGGAGCGGGAGACACCGGGAATCAAGGCCAGGGCCTGGGCCAGCCCCACCAGCAGGCCATCGAGACCGCGCACCTGGGAGATCTGCTTGAGGCGCTGGCCAAAGCGCTCCGCCAGCGCCAGCAACAGGGCCATCACGATCGAGGCGATGGCGATCGAGCTGATGCTGCGCAGGGGCGAGTGGTCGAAATCGGGCACCAGTTTCTTGATCACCGCCGCCGCCACGAGGATCGGCAGGGTGCCGATGGCGATCGCCAGACCCAGCCGGGCTTCGGTGGAACCCCAACTGCCCTCCCGGAAGGCCTTGGCCACCCCCGCCAGCACCAGAGCCAGATCACGCCAGAAATAGGCGATCACAGCGACGATGCTGCCCAGCTGGATCACAGCGGTGACGGCCACCCCGGGATCGCCCCAACCCAGCAGCACAGGCACCACCTTGAGGTGGGCCGTGCTGCTGATCGGCAGGAACTCGGTCAGCCCCTGCACCACCCCAAGCACCAGGAAATGCCAGCAGGCCGTTGCCAGGTCAAGCATGGGAGCTGGCGTAAGGGCGGAAATCGGCACCGGAGAAGCGTGTGGTTGATCCGACCCTATGGCGACGGGCGCTGATGGCAGAGCCAGGGACTCCCTTAAGGTTGAACACCTTTCTTCATGTTCCTGGTGTTCGGGACCCTGGCTCCTCCCCCCTCCCGACAGCGGCCCGAGGCCTTGTCCACTCGCACACTGGCCCCTCCGGCCCCGCAAACAAGGGCGGTCCGACTCTCTAGTCAGCGCGACTCCCTGCCCATGCTGGCAGCACTTCTGGTGCTGCTGCCGGTGTTTCTGCAGGCACCCTGGGTGCGTCTTCAACCCTTCAGCGCGGCCCTGTTCACCCTGCCGCTGCTGCTGCTCGGCCTGGGCCTGGAACGCTTCGGACGGGGGACCTGGAAAACCTCGGGCCCCTTGCTGGTGGGCTTTAGCGGCAGCTGGCTGGCGGGGTGCCTGTTCTGGGGCTGGTGCCGGGAGCATCCCCTCTGGCACCTGCCGATCGAGGCCTTCGCCCTGCCCCTGGCTCTCACCGGTCTGGGCGGTCGTTGGCGCATGGCCTGCAGTTTCTATCTCGCTTCGCTGCTGGGCACCGCCTGCACCGATGCCGTGATGGCCCTCATCGGCGTGATCCGTCTCTGGCCCGCGGTGGTCCAGGCTCCCCCCGACCAGGCGGCGTTGCTGTTGCAAACGGCCGCCCAGGTCGTGCTTCAACCGCCCTGCCTGCTGCTGGTGCTGGGCGTGGCCGCCGCCCTCGGCGCAGGCTGCCACTGGGCCTGGCGGGGTCATCGGGACAGGGCCTGGCACATCGCTGCAGCCGCCCTGGCCACCACCGTGGCCGTGGATGGCCTGTTTCTCGGGGCTGCCTTGCTGGCCCCGAAGCTCAGCGGCCTGGTCTGATCGCCGTCGCACCGCGCTCCAGGGGAGCCGCCCGATTGAAGTTCTGCAAAAGCCTTCCGCCCCTGGGCTGGTCCCATGCAGCGCACCTGTAGCGTTGGTTTGATGGTTGCTTTGCGGCCACATTGCTCGCTGTTTGGATCGGAGTTTTTGCGATGAAACGCCTGCTGTCGTGGCTCATGAGTGGCGTGGTGATGGCCAGCCTGCTGCTCACCCTCCTGCTTCCTCCCGCCGCCCAGGCGGCGGAGCTGCGCAACATCGCCGACGACAAGATGGCCGAACGGGGCGACAAGGTTGATCTCAACAACTCCTCGGTGCGCGCCTTCCAGCAGTTCCCTGGCCTTTATCCCACCCTGGCCGGCAAGATCGTGCTGGGCGGGCCCTACGACAACGTGGACGACGTGCTCAAGCTGGAACTGACGTCCCGTCAGAAGGAGCTGTTCGAGAAATACAAGGCCAACTTCACGGTCACTCCCCCCTCGATCGCCTTGAACGAAGGTTTTGATCGGATCAACGACGGTGTCTACCGCTGATCCAGCGTTCTTCTGGCTCCCTCATCAAGCCGTCGGGCCTTGCTCCCGGCGGCTTTTTTCGTGGCGACCATGGCTGAGCAGGCTTCCAGTTCGCCGCTCTCGACCAGCTGGGATGTGGTGGTGATCGGCGGCGGCGCCGCCGGTCTGATGGCCTGCCTGGAGTTGCCGGCGGACTTGCGGGTGCTGCTCCTGAGCAAGGACGCCGCCCCTCGATCCGCCAGCCGCTGGGCCCAGGGGGGCATCGCCGCGGTGACCAGGCCCGAGGACAGTTTCGCCAGCCACCAGGAGGACACCCTGCGGGCCGGTGGCGGCCTGTGCGATCCCGAGGCCGTCGCTCTTCTGGTGCGCGAGGCCCCCGCCTGCGTCGAGCGGCTGCTGCAACTCGGGATGGATTTCGACCGTGACGGCGAACACCTGAGCACCACCTTGGAGGCCGCCCACAGCCACCGGCGCGTGCTCCACGCCCAGGACCGCACCGGAGGGGCGCTGGTGGATGCCCTCGAGCGCGAGGTGCTCAGACGGCCGGGCCTGGTGCAGCGCAAGGGGGTGGCGGCGCTTTCGCTCTGGGTCGAGGGCGGTCGTTGCCAGGGATTGCAGGTCCTCGAAGGCCCGCGGCTGCGCTGGCTACGGGCCGGGGCGGTGGTGCTGGCCAGCGGCGGGGGCGCTCACCTATTCGCCAACACCACCAACCCCCCCCAGGCCACCGGTGACGGGGTGGTGATGGCCTGGCAGGCCGGAGCGGTGCTGCGCGATCTGGAGTTCGTTCAGTTTCACCCCACCGCTCTGATGCTGCCGGGGGCGCCCCACTTCTTGATCTCCGAGGCGGTGCGGGGCGAGGGAGCCCGGCTGCTGGACCCCCACGGCCACAGCCCCGTGGGCCGCCTGGCGGGAGGGGATCTCGCCCCCCGAGATCAGGTCAGCCGCGCCCTGGTGCGCTGCATGCAGGACCAGCGGCTGGATCACGTCTGGCTCGACCTGCGCCCGGTGGGGGAAGACCGCTTGGCACGCCAGTTCCCGACGATCCTGAGGCGCTGCCGGGAGCTGGGGCTGGAGCCTTTGCGGGAGCCGATCCCCGTGGCCCCCGCCGCCCACTATTGGATGGGTGGTGTGAGCACCGATCTGGACGCCAGCACCAGCCTCAAGGGGCTCTACGCCGTCGGTGAGGTGGCCTGCACGGGGGTGCACGGGGCCAACCGGCTGGCCAGCAACTCCCTGATGGAATGCCTGGTCTTCGCCCGGCAGCTTCGGCGGATCGAGCTGGCGACCCAGACCCCGGGCCCAGGCCAGGAACCCTGTCACCACCTGAGCGCCAGCTCAGTTCTGCGCCCAGCTGCTGGCGCTCAGCTGGGTCTTGATGCCCTGCGCAGCCTCTGCTGGCGGGTGGCGGGGGTGGAACGGGACGGGGGGCAGCTGCGGCGGAGCCTGCGAATGCTGGGGGAGCAGGCTGGCCCCGCCTGGGCAGGCGGCTCCCACCACTCGGTGGCTGGCCTGAATCCAGGCGAGCAGCTGGAGCTGGAACCCCAGGACGTCAGGACCCTGCTTGATCAACACGAACTGAGCCAGCAGCTTGTGCTGGCGAGGCTGCTGTTGGAGGCGGCCGCCTTCCGTCAGGAGAGCCGAGGCGGCCACTTTCGCCTCGATGCACCGGCGAGCCAGCCGTTCTGGGCCCGCCACAGCCTGCAGCACCGGGACGAGCCGATGGCCACGGCCCCGCTGGGGGCGCCGTTCAAGGGCTCACAGGCCCCGAATAGCCGCTGAGCTTGGCGAGTTCCTTGAGGCTCTTGACCCCGGAGCTGAGGCTGCCCTTGATCTCCCAGCTGGGGAAGCCCTCGATCTTCTTCTGCTCGCAGAGCTCCCGCTGGCTGTTCTGACCATCGGGGGCACACTCCACGATCTTGAGCTTCGCCGTGGCCTGCTTGCCGAACAGCTCCTTCTGCTCATGGCAGTGGGGGCACCACCAGGCGGAGTACATCACAGCGCCTCCAGCGTTGAGATGCTCTGCCAGAGCCAGGGTCTCAGGGGTGCTCTGACGGACGACCGCCATCGGCACCCCCTTGGTGGCCAACACCGCCGGCTTATTCACCGAAGCCGCCCAACCGAGGGACATCAAGCCCACCACCAGCGCCAGGAGGATGCCACGGAACAGCAGCTGGCCCCGGTCCTCCCACTCGCCGCCCACCAGGCTGAGCACCAGGAGAGAGAGGCTCAGCACCGCCGAGAGGATGCAGAACGGACAGCAACTCTTGATCGCAAAAAGCATCACCCCGATCAGCACCGAGCTGAACACCGCCATGCCGGTGCTGATCAGAACCAGGCCCCACCAACTGGCGTCTGTGAGCCTGGCCTTGGCCTCCCCCTTGATCACCAGGGGCACCACCGCCAGCAGCAGCACACTGGCGTAGGCCAGGAAGCCAAACAGCGACAGGGGCTGCCCCAACACCGTGCCCCAGCCGCTGGAGAGCACCTGTTCGCAGCCATTGCAGCCGAACAATCCCTCCTTGGCGCAGGTCAGGCCCCCGAGGAGCCCCCATTTCTTCAGGGTGATCGCACCGGTGTCGATCGCGCCGACCGTGGCCAGCACGGCGATCACCACCCGAGCCCAACGGCGGCCGGGATCACTGCCGCGGCGGCGGCTGCCCAGACGGGTGTTCAGGCGGTTGGTGGTCAAAGCTGAAGCGGCGTCGCTAAGGCGATTGTGGCAGCAGGAGCCGGAGTGCCTCCACCCGGGCCGCCTCCACCGGCCGATGGACCAGGCCCTCCTGCTTGAGGGCGGTGCCGGCGATCACCCCATCGCAGGCGGCCGCCAGGGACGCCATGGTTTCGGCCCTGGCGCCGCTGCCGATCAGCACCGGGGCACCGGCGGCGACCGCTCGGGCACGCCGCAGGTCGTCCAGGGAGGTGGGCTGGCCCGTGCCGCTGCCGGAGACAATCACCCCGTCGGCCCCGCCTCGGGCCAGCACGTCGCGCACCGCCTCTTCAATCGTCAACGGGGCCAGGGGGGCGCCGTGCTTCACCAGCACATCCGCCAGGATCCGAATCCCTTCGGCCCCCAGCAGCCGGCGGCGGCGCAGCAGCTCGGCGGCGGGCCCCTGCAGCAACCCCTGGTCGGTGACGGTGGCGCCGGTGAGCACGTTCACGCGGATGAAGCGGGCACCGCTGGCCTGGGCGATCGCCAGGGCCGCCAGGGCATCGTTGCGCAGCACGTTGAGACCCACGGGCAAGGGTGTGGCCCCCACCACGGCGGTGGCGATCCGGGCCATCGAGGCCACCGTTTCCGGCGGCACCCGCTCCCCCCAGAACGGCGCATCGCCAAAGTTCTCCACGATCAGGCCATCGGCCCCGCCTTCGAGATACGCCCGGGCATCGGCCAGGGCGGCCGCCTGCACCGCCTCCAGATCCCCCGCCCAGAGCGGAGAGCCCGGCAAGGGTTGCAGGTGCACCACTCCGATCAGCGGGCAGGGCATGGGGAACAACGCACGCCAGGGGGCAGCCATCGCACAACTCGTCACCTTTGGTCCCATAGGGTGAACGATCAGCCCGCCGTGCCATGACCGCAGCCACCGGCCAGCCCGCCACCCCCAGCAAACCGACGGTGGCCTTCGCCCACCTGGGCTGCGAGAAGAACCGTGTGGACACCGAACACATGCTCGGCCTGCTGGCGGAAGCCGGTTATGGCGTCAGCGCCGACGAAACCGACGCCGCTGTGGTGGTGGTCAACACCTGCAGCTTCATCCAGGACGCCCGGGAGGAATCGGTGCGCACGCTGGTGGAGCTGGCGGAGCAGGGCAAGCAATTGATCATTGCCGGCTGCCTGGCCCAGCACTTCCAGGAGGAACTGCTGGAGTCACTGCCGGAGGCCCGGGCGATCGTGGGCACCGGCGACTACCAGCACATCGTCAGCGTGCTGGAGCGGGTCGAGGGGGGCGAGCGGGTGAACCAGGTCAGCGCCGTGCCCACCTTCGTGGCCGACGAGCACCTCCCCCGCTACCGCACCACCTCCGAGGCCGTGGCCTACCTGAAGGTGGCCGAAGGCTGCGACTACCGCTGCGCCTTCTGCATCATTCCCAAACTGCGCGGCGACCAACGCTCGCGACCGATCGAATCGATTCTGGCCGAAGCCCAGCAGCTGGCGGCCCAGGGCGTGAAGGAACTGATCCTGATCAGCCAGATCACCACCAACTACGGCCTCGACCTCTACGGCAAGCCCCAGCTGGCGGAGCTGCTGCGGGCGCTCGGTGCGGTGGAGATCCCCTGGATCCGGGTCCACTACGCCTACCCCACGGGCCTCACCAGCGACGTGCTGGCGGCCTACCGGGAGGTGCCCAACGTGTTGCCGTATCTGGATCTGCCCCTGCAGCACAGCCATCCGGAGGTGCTGCGGGCCATGAACCGTCCCTGGCAGGAGGGGGTGACCGGCGGACTGTTGAAGCGCATCCGGGAGCAACTGCCGGAGGCCGTGCTGCGCACCACCTTCATCGTCGGGTTCCCGGGGGAAACCGAAGAGCAGTTCGAGCACCTGCTGGAATTCGTGGCCGAACAGCGCTTCGACCACGTGGGCGTGTTCACCTTCTCCCCTGAAGACGGCACCGCCGCCGCCGACCTGCCCCATCCGGTGCCGCCTGAGCTGGCCCAGGAGCGCAAAGACCGGCTGATGGCCCTGCAGCAACCGATTTCCGCCGCACGCAATGCTGCCTGGGTGGGCCGCATCGTCGATGTGTTGATCGAGCAGGAGAACCCCTCCAGCGGCGCCATGCTGGGCCGCTGTGGCCGCTTTGCCCCGGATGTGGACGGGGAGGTGCAGGTGCTGCCGGGTGAAGGTGGACTCTGTGCTGCCCCGGGCACGATGGTTCCCGTGCGGATCACGGGCTCAGGCCCCTACGACCTGCAGGGGGTGGTGGTCGGGGCAACCGCGATGGTGAACGAGGCCCTTGCCGCCCACCGGGGTGGGGCTTGAGCCCTCTGCTCAGCTGGGTCGTCCGCCATCAACGCACCACCTTCCTGATCGCATCGGGACTGTCCACGGCGGGCTCGTTCGCCGGGATCACGGCCAAGGGCTGGATCTTGATGAACGGGAGCCACAACCCGCTGATGCTGGCACTGCACTTCGGTGCCCTGGCCCTGCCCACGCTGCTGGTGAGTGGCCTGGCCGGAGTCTGGACCGACCGCCTGGGCTGCGAAAGGATCCTGATTCGAGCCCAGTGGGGACTGGTGGTCGGTGCCTCCCTGGGGGCCGTGGCGATCCCGCTGCTCGAGGGTGGCCCCCAGGTGGCGCTGTTGCTGCTGAGCACCTTCATCGTCGGGCTGGCCAGCTCCTTCGAACTGACCGCCCGCAACAAGTACTGCGCTCTGCTGGTGGATGAGCCGGACCAGCTACCTGCCTATCTCACCAGCTTTTCGGTGGTCTTCAACGTGGGCAAGCTGGTGGGCCCGCCGATCGGGGGCTGGTTGCTGGCCCTGACCGGGCCCACCTCGGCCCTGGCCATCGACGCCGCCAGCTACCTGCTGCCGATCGCCACGGTGATCTGGTTGCTCCACCCCCACCGCGACCGGGAGCAGCGCAGCGAGGCCGGAAGCCGCGGATCCCTGGGCAGCGCCTGGCGCGACTGCGGCGGTGCCCTGCGCCATGTGCTGCTGTTCACCGGCGTGGCCTGTCTGGTGGGCTTCTTCCACCCCGGACTGGCCCCGCTGATGGCCGCCCAGCTGGTGGGCTCCAGCCCCCAGGACCTGGGGATCTTCACCAGCGTGATCGCCGTGGGCAGCATCAGCGGCGGGGTGGTTCTGCAGCGCAACAGTGCCCAACTCAGCCGGCGGCCTGGCCTGCTGCTGGGGGTCTGCACCCTGGTGACGGCCCTGGCCCAGCTGGGGATGGCCCTGGCGCTCAATCAGGCCTTCAGCCTTGCGATGGCCCTGGTGATCGGGGCTGGTACGGCTGGGTTGCTGGCGGGAAGCAACCTGATCACCCAGGTGGCTTCCCCGGTGGTGCTGCGGGGGCGAATGGCGGGGCTGGGGCAGATTGCCTTTCTCGGCGGCGGCGGTCTGAGCGGTTTGCTGGCGGCGAGCCTCAGCCTCAGCATCGGACTGAGGGCCACCTTCGCCCTGCTGGGAAGCCTCGGCCTGGTGCTGGGCCTGTGGGAACTGGCTCGAAACGGCCGCAGGCGTCTGCTGCCGGCAACCTGAGTTCACTGGGCGGCGGCAGGGCGCCAGGGCTCAGATCAGGCGGATGCCGCGCAACACACCGGAGACCACCGCCGCCGTAGCCAACCCGCCGACAACAAGCACGAGGTAGAGGGCCACAGCCATGGTGATCGGAGCAACACAACCCCGCCATTACAGCAGAAACAGGCCCCGGCCAGGGCGGAACCACCTAAGGTGACGCGACGATACCTTTACCGATGCCACGCCTGGATTGGTCCAGCCGTCGTCATTCGAATTCACCCCGCCAGGACGGAATGCGCGCCCTGTTCATCTACCCGGAATTTCCCAAAACGTTCTGGAGCTACGAGAAGATCCTCGAGCTGGTGAACCGCAAGGTTCTGCTGCCCCCGCTCGGGCTGGTCACGGTGGCAGCCCTGCTGCCCCAGAGCTGGGAGATGAAGCTCGCCGATCGCAATGTCAGGGAGGTGACCGAAGAGGAGTGGAACTGGGCCGAACTGGTGATCATCTCCGGAATGATCGTCCAGAAGGAAGACATGCAACGGCAGATCGCCAAGGCCAAGCAGCGAGGCCTGCCGGTGGCCGTGGGCGGTCCCTTTGCCAGTTCCACCCCCGACGCCCCAGAAATCGATCTGGCCGACTTCAAGGTGCTCGACGAAGGCGAGATCACCTTGCCGATGTTCATCGAAGCGATCGAACGCGGTGATACCGGTGGTCGCTTCAGCTCCAACGGAGAGAAGCCTGATGTCACCGGAACCCCGGTGCCGCGCTTCGATCTGCTCGAGCTCGATGCCTACGACTCAATGTCCGTTCAGTTCTCGCGCGGTTGCCCGTTTCAATGCGAGTTCTGTGACATTATCGTGCTCTACGGCCGCAAGCCGCGCACCAAGGCACCAGAGCAGCTAGTTGCCGAATTGCAGGCTCTCTATGACCTCGGCTGGAGACGTTCGATCTTCCTTGTCGATGACAATTTCATCGGCAACAAGCGCAACGCCAAACTGTTGCTGCCGGCCATCAAGCAATGGCAGATCGACCATCACTATCCGTTCAGTTTCGCCACTGAAGCCTCGGTGGATCTCGCCTCCGACGACGAGATGATGCAGATGATGGCGGAAGCCCGCTTCGACAGCGTCTTCCTCGGGATCGAGACGCCCGACGAAGCCAGCCTTTCGTTGACTGGCAAGCACCAGAACACCCGCAGCTCCCTCGAGGATTCGGTGGACCGGATCACGTCCTATGGCATCCGCGTGATGGCGGGCTTCATCATCGGCTTCGACGGCGAGAAGACCGGAGCCGGCGACCGGATCGTGACCTTCGTGAGCCGCACCGGAATCCCCGCCGCGATGATGGGCATGCTTCAGGCCCTGCCGAACACGGGTCTCTGGCACCGCCTTGAAAAGGAAGGCCGTCTCATCCAGGAGAAGGCCGATGCCAAGGGCGTCAACCAGACCAACCTGCTCAATTTCGTGCCCACCCGGCCGATCCGTGACATCGCCAACGAATACGTCGATGCCTTCTGCCGGCTCTACGAGCCCAACGCCTACATCGATCGGGTCACGCATTACTACCAGAAGATGGGTAAACCGCGCTGGCAGCAGTTCGTGCCAAAAGCGGCCTTCGGGAAAGCCACCTTGCCCACCTGGACTGACATCCGCGCCCTCTCGATCGTGATCTGGCGCCAGGGGATCAAGCGCGACACCCGCGGCCGCTTCTGGCGTGCCCTGGCCACGATCGCCCGCAAAAATCCTGACAACCTGGAGCAGTTCCTGGTGACCCTCGCCCATAACGAGCATTTCCAGGAGTACCGCGGGGTGGTGACCCGGGAGATTCAGCAGCAGCTGGCCTCCCTGCCCCCTGAGCCCCCGGAGAGCTCCCGCCAACCCAGCCGCGAACTCCAGCCGGCCTAGGTCTCAGTCCTGTACGTAGGGGATTCCCTGCTCCAGGCAGCGCTCCGCTCGGGCCAGTTCGCGGCCGAGATAGAGGGCATGGTCGAGCCGGCTCAGGGGCGCTGGCGCCGCCGTTTCAGTGAGGGCGATGCCGAGCTCCTTGGCGGAGCGACCCCGGTAGGTCGCCAGAGGTTCGCGCGGCCCTGATCCGCGACAGGCGATCACCTCCCCACTCTCCGGGTCAACGGCCAACCCCTGGTCGTTGATGGCGTTGCCGAAGTGTTCCGCCACCAATTCCCCCGCCTCCCCATCCACGCGAATCACGAAGTACCCGGCGGGATCCAGGGCAATGAACCGCTTCGACAACCCATCATCGAGTCGCTGGCGGTCGGACGGGGTGAGGGTGGCCATGGCCCGATGCTAAGCAGGGGCCTCCAGGCGCACCTCCCGGCGGCTGAACGGGAGTTCGGCGTTGACCGCCTCGATCTCCTCGAGCTGGGCCGCATTGGCCTCGGGCAACCAGCGGCGGATGATCGAGCCGAAGCGCGGATCACTCCAATGGTGCAGGCTCACCTGACTCTGGGCCAGGAACCCCCGCCGGCGCTTGTGGCTTCCACCGGCTCCAGGGTCGAAGCGGCGCAGCCCCCGCTCGATCGCCCAGGCAATCGGGGCGTAGTAGCAAACCTCGAAATGCAGGTTCTCCAGTTCAAGGTCGCTGCCCCAGTAACGGCCCCAGAGGTCGTCATCGGTGAACACGCACAACGACATGGCCACCGGGTCGCTGGGGTCGCCGTGGTGGGCACTGAACAGCACCAGGTTGTCGCGCAGGTGCCGATGGGCATAGGTGAAGAAGGCTTCGCTGAGGTATTTGCTGCCCCAGGCGCCCCAACGGCTGCAATGGCCTGCGTAGAAGCGGTGCATGCGCAGCAGGGCAGCTTCCGTGATCGCCTCCCCCACCAGGGGTGTGACGGTGAGGCCGGCCTCGGTGACGGAGCGCCGTTCACGCTTGATGTTGCGGCGCTGGTTGGCGTTGAACCCCGCCAGGTAGTCGTCGAAGCTGCTGAAGCCGTTGTTGGTCCATTCGCTGCGCTGGTTCAGCCAATGGGCCCAGCCAGAGGCCTCCACCAGCGGTAGCCAATCGGGATCCACTGAGAGCAGGTTGCAGCTGAGCACAGCGTTCTGGCGGCAGAACTCCTCGATCAGGCGAAACATCAACGCCGTGATCGCCAGTTGATCTTCCCCAGCTGCGATGTGGAAGCGGTAGCCCTGGATCGGGCTCACCGGGCTCATGCCCAGCAGCTTCGGGTAGTAGCGCAGCCCCAACTGGCCCGCCAGCTGGGCGAACGACTGGTCGAAGACGAATTCTCCGTAGCTGTGGCCCTTCAGGTAGAGCGGTGCGACGGCGATCAGCACCTCGCCGCGCCAGATCCCGAGGTGGAGGGGCTGCCAGCCCTCACTGGCCACGATGCTGCCGGAGGACTCAAGGCCCTGGAGCCAATTCCAGGAGTAGAAGGGAAGCCCTGACGCCTCGACGAGCGCCTGCCATGGCCCCTGGTGAAACTCCGCCATGGACCGGTGCCAACGGGCCTGCAGCTCAGCCATCGAAGGGCATGGCGATGGGGCAAAGCCTTAGGGGTTCAACGCTAGCCAGCGGGCTTGTCCTGCTGAGCCTGGCGCTGGCGCCGCCCGCCCGGGCCAGCCTGCTGCGACCCCTGCTGATGCTGATGCGGCCCCAGCTGGAGCAACGGCTCAACCAGCTCTGCCTGCGCTCCCTCGCTGGCGGCGTGGCAAGCCTGGAGACATCTCTGCAGCGGCCCTGCCAGCAACTGGCCGGCCCCGCCAGCACCTGCCTGATCAACGAAACCGATGCCAGCGGCCGCAGCCTGGGGGTGATCAGTGAGCTGATCGCGGGCCGGATCGGCGACGACAGCGAGGTGGTGATCAAGCGCTGCGTGGCCAAGCTGTTGAACCTGCCCCCCGAGACCCTCCAGGAACTGCCCCTCAAGGATCTGCAGCGCCGCTTCGGCCTGCCGGCCCCTTCGTCGTAGCTGTCTTCGTTGGAGCTGCCTCGGCTGCCGAGCTCGGCGCAGCGGAGCCTGGCTCCCGCCGCCGCCCGTAACGCAGCAGCAGCTCCCCCTCGCCCAGGGACCGGTGCTCAAGAAGCTCCCAGTTGCCCAGCGGCAGGACAGTGCCTGGAGGCAGCCAGCTGTGCGCGCCGCCCAGCAGTTGCGGGCAAAGGGTGAGCTGCAGTTCATCCACCAGCGCCTCCTGCAGCAAGCTGCCCGCCAGCCGGGCGCCCCCCAGCACCACCAGACGGTTGAGGCCCAGGGCCCCCAGCTGCCCCAGAAGCGCGGGCCAGGGCCCCAGGGCCAGCCTGCGCTCAAACCCGGTTACCTGTGCATCCAAAGGGGCGAGCAGCCAGCGCTCCAGGGGTTGATGAAAGAAAGGCAGCGAGGGATCGATGGCACCACTGCGGCTCACCACCAAGGCAATGGGCTGCTCGCCCTGGCCAGCGCCGCGGCGCTCCTCCAGCAGCTCCGGGCGCCGGATCAGGCAGGTGCTGCCGTGCAAGCGCAGGGTCTGGGCGCCGATCAGGGCCCCATCGGCCCAGGCCAGGGCCTGCTCCAGGGCGATCCGATCGCCCGCACCGCCCAACTGGGCAGGGCCCCCTTCGGCGGGGGCGAGCCGGCCATCGAGGCTGACGGCCAGCACCAGCCTCAGCTCACTCAAACAGCCGCCAGGACCTCAAGGGCGTGGGGGCGCATCTCCAGTTGAGGGGTTTCGGCGAACACCTCGGCGGCGTTGTTGGGGCTCTCCTGAAGCCGCACCTTGTGCAAGCGGGCCCCGGTGGCGGCGATCGGAGCGGCAAGCCGATCGACGATGTGCAGGGCGATGTTTTCGGCGGTGGGCACACAGGTGGCGAAATGCTCGACGTCTTTGTTGAGGAAGGTGTGATCGAAGGGTTCCACCACCAGCTCCTGCACGATCCCCTGAAGCTCGGCCAGATCACAGACCATGCCGGTGCGGGGATCGATCGCCCCGCGCACCGTGACGTCGAGCAGGTAGTTGTGACCGTGGCCGTGGGGCCTGGCGCATTTGCCGTAGATGGCGTCGTTCTCGGCCGCCGAAAGCTCAGGACGGGCCAGGCGGTGGGCGGCGGCGAAGTGGGTGCGGATCGAAAGGAAGGCTTCCATGGGGTTGCCGAGCACGTCGGCCCAGAGGGTGGGTTGTTCGTAGAGCCGCAGGCCCATCAGCGGCAGGTGGGGGGCAAGCCGGCTCCAGATCGCCTGGGCCAGGGCCTCGGTGGTGGGCAGGCGCCCTCCGGGGGTGCCCAGGTCGAACTCCGGCCAGGTCTCATTGAGGAAGCGGAAGTCGAGCGGATCGGTGACCTCCCGGCGGATGGCCTGTTTCACATCCGAGAGGTTGAGCACCATGCCGTCGGCGTCGAGCGCCCCCCCCATGGCCACCACCAACTCGTAGTTGTGGCCGTGGCCCGGGGCCAGGGCACAGCGGCCGAAGCGAGCCTGGTTTTCTTCAGCGCTCAGCTCCGGCAGCCAGTACAGGTGACTGGCACTGAAGGTGGCCCGCCGGGTGATCACACAGCCCCTGCCTTTGCCGTGGGCAGCCACTGCCGTCATCTCAAGCTGGGAGTTAAGGCAGCATCCTAGGCAAGTTGTCCCGTGCTATGGCCAAATCCAGCCGTCCCGACCCCACGCCCATGGGCCAGAGCTTGCGCCAGCGACTTCAGGGTCTGAACGTCTATCTGGTCGGAATGATGGGCGCCGGCAAGAGCGCCGTCGGCGCCCCCCTGGCGGAGGCCCTGGGCTACCGCTTTCTCGATGCCGACACCACCCTTGAGCAGGTGGCCGGCTGCCCGATCCCGGAGCTGTTCGAGCGCGAGGGGGAGACAGGCTTTCGCGAGCTCGAGAGCGCCGTGCTCAATCGCATTGCCGGCTGGCATTCCCTGGTGGTCGCCACCGGCGGCGGCGTGGTGACCCGGCCGAGCAACTGGGGGGAGCTGCAGCAGGGCGTGGTGATCTGGCTGGATGCCCCGGCCGAGCTGCTGCTCGGGCGACTGCGGGCCGATCCCACCCCCCGGCCGCTGCTGGCGGGGCCCGAGCCCGAACGGCGCCTGATCGAGCTGCTGCAGGCGCGGCGGCCCCTCTACGCCCAGGCGGATCTGCACATCGTCCAGGCGGGCGGCCCGCCCGAGGCGGTGGCCCAGCAGGTGCTGGAGGCCCTGCCGGCGGTGCTCAAAGAGCGTCCCGTGGCACCGGCGCCCTAGGAGCCGGGCGGCTCCAGGCGCACCGCGAACCACTGCACGGCGCAGCCGGGCTCCAGCTCCAGTTCACAGGCGGTGTCCAGCAGACGCCCGGCCCGCAGCGCATCGGTGCCCAGGTCGGCCAGGTCGGTGGGCACGGCGCCCAGGGAAGCGAGCTGAGCGGCGAGCCAGGTGACGGTCTCGGCGGCCGAGAGGATCCGTTCCTCAATCCCCGGCTCCAGCACCACGTAGTGGTCGAGCTCCCGCAGCAGTGGATCGGACATCGGTGGGGGTTCAGCTACGGGCAAGCTGGGCGTAGAGCCGATCGCGCCAGGCGAACAACGGCGCCAGCAGAGGCGAATCGGCCAGCCCCGGCACGCCGCGGCCCGCCAGGGGGGCCCCGACACTGGCGGGGAACTTGATCAGGGAGAGCTGCGCGGCCACCGCCAGATCGGCCAGGGAGAGCCGCTGACCGACCAGGTGGCCCTCACCCGCCACCAGCACCGCCAACTGCTCGAGGCTGGCCACCAGCTGCTGATCCTGAGAGCGACCGACCACCTGACCGACACCGGCCAGCAGATCACCCGGGAAGGCCCCCACCAGGGAGCGCAGGGCTCCAGGAGTGGACTCAGGCAACAGGGCGGTGCGCAGGGCCGGATCGGCCACGGCGGCCCGCAACAGGGCCAGGCGAACTCCGGCCGCCAGGGCGGTGTCGGCCCAGTCTTCGAGCAGCAACACCTGGGCCCGCTCACGGGCGTGCTCGAAATCGTCCAAAGGCAACAGGGGCGGCTCAGGAACGGTGCGCTCCAGGTGGAGGCAGATGGCCGTCGAATCGGCGATCACCTCACCGCCGTCCACCAGCACCGGCACCTGCTTCTGGCCTGAGAGGCGGAACAGCTCGAACTGACCCAGGCCCGGCGTCACCTCCACCACCGTGTAGTCGATGCCTTTGGCCGCAAGGACCAGGCGCACCTTCTCGCAGAAGGCGGAGTGTTTGAACTGGTGGAGCTCAGGCATCGCCAGGGTGGGCCTTTGGGCGGCAGAGTAGCCAGCAGCTTCGCGTCACCGCGCTCGCCCAGGCCATGAAGGACTTTTTCATCAACGTGACGCGCTATCCGCGTTACCTGGTGGCCCTGGGGCTGGGGGTACTGGATTCGGTGCTCCAGCCCCTGCTCGCTCGTACCCGCAATCCCGTCACCGCCGTCGCCTTGATCGGCGCCCTGGTCAGCGGCCTGGTGAGCCTGGTTCTGGTGCTGCGTGCCATGGTGAATCCGGCCGCACCGCTGGCATAGCCATGGCAATGAGCCGCAGGGTGGAGCGGGTGGCGGCCTCGATTCGCCGCGAGATCAGCGAGCTGCTGATCACCGGCATCAAGGACGAACGGGTGGGGCTGGGGATGGTCAGCGTCACCGCGGTGGACGTGGCGGGCGACCTGCAGCACTGCAAGGTCTTCGTGAGCATCTTCGGCAGCGAGGAGGACCGCGACCAGGCCCTGGCCGGCCTGCGGGCGGCGGCCCCCTACGTCAAAGGCGAACTGAGCCGGCGCCTCAGCATGCGCCGCACCCCCGAGGTGGCCTTCCTGCTCGATCGCAGCCTCGAGAAAGGCACCGCCGTGCTGGGACTGCTCAACCAGCTCGGGCGCCAGCGGCAGGAGAGAGGGGAGGTCCCGCCCGGCAGTGATGACCTCGACGCCTGACAGGCGACAGCTCTCTCTGGCGCAGCAGGTGGCCCGGCTGCTGGTGGTGCGATGCAGCGGCCATCTGGGCGATGGCCAGCGCCGCTATCCCCGCTGGGAGCTGCCCAACGCCGAACTCAAGCGGCTGCTGGGCCAGGGGGTGGGCGGGGTGATCCTACTGGGCGGCAGCGCCAGCGAACTGCGCCTTCGCACCGACCAGCTCCAGCGCTGGGCGGGCCAGTCCCTGCTGCTCTGCGCCGATGTGGAGGAAGGGGTCGGCCAACGCTTCGAGGGGGCTAGCTGGCTGCCCCCTCCCCTGGCCCTCGGCCTGCTCCACGCCAGCGATCCAGCCCGGGCGATCGCCCTGGCCAGCGCCTATGGGCACTGCACCGGTCGCCAGGCCCGCCTGCTGGGCCTGAACTGGGTCCTGGCGCCGGTCTGCGATGTCAACAACAACCCGGCCAACCCGGTGATCAATGTGCGGGCCTGGGGGGAGGATCCCGTCACGGCCGGCCAGCTGGTGGCCGCCTTCATCGCCGGCGCCCAGGCCGAGGGGGTGCTGGGTTGCGCCAAGCATTTCCCCGGCCACGGCGACACCGACAGCGACTCGCACCTGGAGCTGCCACGGCTGCCCCATGGCCGCAGGCGGCTGGAAGCGGTGGAGCTGCCGCCGTTTCGCGCCGCCATCGAAGCGGGCGTCGCCACGGTGATGACCGGCCACCTGCTTCTGCCGGAGCTGGATCCAGACCGCCCCGCCACCCTCTCACCGCTGGTGCTGGAGCAGCTGCTGCGCCGGGAGCTGGGCTTCGGTGGGCTGGTGGTCACCGATGCCCTGGTGATGGAGGCGATTGCCGCGCGCTGGGGCGCCGGAGAAGCGGCGGTGCTGGCCTTTGAGGCCGGGGCCGATCTGCTGCTGATGCCCGCCGATGCCGACGCCGCGATCAACGCCCTGCTGGAGGCGCTCGCCAGCGGCCGGATCAGCCGTGCGCGACTGGAGCAGAGCCTGGGACGGCGCGAGCGGGCCCTCGCTCGGGTGGCCGCCCCGCCCAGCGATCCAACCGCCCCTGAAGCTCTGGAGGGGATCGAATCAAGCGCGGAGCTTGCCCTGGCCAGGGAGCTGGTGGCCGTGAGCCTGCTGAGCCAGGGCCGCCCGGGACTGCCTCCGGGTCCGGGCCTGAACCTGATCCGTGTGGACAGTGTCCTGGCCAATCCCTTCCTGCCGTTGATGGCACCGGCCCTGCAGCGGCCAGCCCGCAACGGCTACGCCGCCTGCCTGATCGATGGCCGCAGCCCAAGCCCCTGGAGCGGCGAGGCGGCAGCACCTTTGGCCGTCGATCGCCTGGCACCGGGTCCGGTGCTGCTGCAGCTGTTCGTGCGGGGCAACCCCTTCCGCGGCAGCGCCGGCGGCGAGGAACCCTGGCCCGCTGTGGTGCACCAGCTGCTGGGTGCCGGCAGGCTGGCGGGGCTGGCCATCTACGGCAGCCCCTACCTGTGGCAGGCGATCCGACCGTTGCTGCCGAAAGGGCTGCCGGCGGCCTACTGCCCGGGGCAGATGCCCCTGGCCCAGGCCCTGCTTCTCGATCGCCTGGGGTTGGCGGGGGGCGGCCTCGAGGGGGGCTTCACAGACTGAGCTCATGACCCAGCAAGTCCAACACCAGCGCTGGGTCACCCTGCCGAGCGCCCTGGCCACTGCCCTGGCCGTGGCGCTCACCAGCCCGGTGGGGCGCGCTGCTCCGGTTGCCGCTGATCCGCCACCTGGAGAACGCTGCCAACGGCTGAACCGCTCCGGCCAACCCGATATCCAGCCCGCAGCGATTGACTGGCTGGAGCGCTGCCTGCTCGCGCTCCCCACAACCAAGAGCACTTACTTCAGCGGAAGCAACTATTCACCCGAACGCCAAAAACTCCACGAGGAGATCATCCGAACGGCCCGGTCAAGGAAGCCTTGCGTAGCGGTGGGGCCTCCGTTTGCCCTTCTCACCGGAGGCCCGCCGGGAGCCGGCAAAACCACCTGGCTGAAGCGGCACATCCCCGCTTCGGTTCTGCAGAGCAGCTACCGGATCGATGCCGATGAGGTCCGCGAAGCGTTACCGGAGTATCGGGGCTGGAACGCCAATGCCACTCAAGATGAGGTCCGCGACATCGTCGCCATGCAGTTAGAGGCTATTGCCAGACCCTGTCGGCTGAATGTGATCTACGATGGAACAATGACCAATGCAGATCGCTATCAGGAACTGATTGGATCTTTAAAAGATAATGGTTACCGAATCTTTATCGTGCAAGTTCTGATCCCGGAGCACCTCAGCCAGCAACGGGTGCTGGAGCGCTATCAGTCCAGCGGCCGTTATGTGCCGCGCTCGATTGTGAAGGCCTTTTATCAACGCGGTGTGGCCGTGTTCAGGCAGCTGGCCCCGAGGGCGAATGGCTCCATCCAGGTGGATGGCCTCACCGGCAGGGTTCTCTGGAGCCAGGGCGATCCCTTGCCCGGCCGTCAAGCGAAGCCGACCAATCCAATCCGCCTGCCCATGGGTACCCAACAGGAGCAACCGGCCATCCGTGGGCAGAGTGCCGCACCAGAACAACTCTGAGCCCCTGATCCTGCTCGGTTATGGGCTTGTTTCCGGGCTGCGCAGCACGGTGCTGAAGGGATTGCAACTGTTCGGTGCCAGCCATCCCGTCGGTGGCGAGAATCCGATCAGCTTCTGCAATGTCTTTTTCATCGCCCAGTCGATGGTCGGGATTGCGCTGCTGAGCGCCGAGCCCAGGGTTGTCTGGAGGGAGATCCGCACCATCAGCCCTGCGGCCTCAAGAGCCGTGGCCGCCGATTCATTCCTGGGCTGTTTCCTGGCGCCCTTGGCGTTCTACCTCTCACTGGATCACCTCTCGGTGATCACCCAGACGCTGCTGTTCTCCCTGACCCTGCCCGCTTCTGGATTCCTGGCGCTGTTCTGGCTGAAGGAACAACTGCCTCAGCGCTTCGCTCTGAGCCTGGTTCTGATTCTCGGCGGATTATTGATCGGAATCCTGTTCGGTGCATCGAGGGGAATGATGAGCATGGACGACTGGATCGGCCTCGCCTGGGCCTTCGTCTCTGTGCTGGCCACATCCCTTCGCAACTGCATCCGACGCAAGATGGCTGTTTACCAGCTATCCCGTGGCCTGACCGTCGGGCTATCCAATCTGGCTGGAGCCATCGTCTTTGCCGTCATCGCGTACCAGCAATACGGGCCCCAACATTTTCTGCTGCTTCAAACCTGGTGGGTCTTCTGGGTGATTGTTGTCTATGGCATCACCCTCAGTCTTGGCACCGAAGTGCTGCGCCAGATCAGCGGCCGCCTGTTCAGCGTGAGCCAGGTGGCCCTGACAGGCAGCGGCAGCATCATCGTCACGATCCTGAGTGCCGCCGTCTTCCTGGGGGAACCGTTCACGGCGGTCACTGCCCTGAGCCTCGGATTGATCGTGGCCGGGGTCACGCAGCGCTTCATCCGCCCCAGGGTCGCCAGCGGCTGAGCAGGTGGGGCCCAGGCCCCGCGGACACGGCCCCTAGGCTCTCTTGATGTGCCCCTGCCGCCGATGCTCAGCCTCTCGATGATCGTGCGCGACGAGGCGGAGCGCCTTGGCGCCTGTCTTGAGGCGGTCCAGGGCTTTGTCGATGAGATGGTGATCATCGACACCGGCTCAAGCGACAGCACGGTGGCCATCGCCCGCGCCCAGGGCGCCGTGGTGCACGAACTCCCCTGGCCCGGGGATTTCGCTCCCGCACGCAACCAGGCCCTCGAGCATGTGAGCGGCGACTGGGTGCTGGTGCTCGATGCCGATGAGCAGCTGCGGCCCGAAGCCCGCTCGCCGCTGCGGGCCCTGATGGCCCAGCCCAACGTGCTGCTGATCAACCTGCTCCGCCACGAGCTGGGCTCCCAGCAGTCGCCCTATTCCAGCGTCAGTCGCCTGTTCCGGCGCCATCCGGCGATCCGCTGGAGCCGGGCCTACCACGCCATGGTGGACGACAGCGTCAGCGAACTGCTGGCCGCCGAGCCCCACTGGCGGCTCGCGGACTGCCCCGAACCGGCCCTGCTGCACTCCGGCTACCGGCCCGAACTGCTGGCCAGCGGCAACAAGGCCGCTCGCCTGCGCGAGGCGATGGAGCGGGAGTTGCTTGAGCGACCGGGTGACCCCTACGTCTGCGCCAAGCTTGGCGGCCTGGAGATCAGCACAGGCAACCGCGCGCGCGGTCTGGAGTTGCTGGAAAGGGGGCTGGTGCACTGCCCCACCGGGGCCCACCCGGAACGCTACGAACTGCTGCTGCACCTGGCGATGGCCCGCAGCGCCGCCGATCCCGCCGCCGCCGAAGCCCTCTACCGCCAGGCCCTGGAGCAGCCCCTGAACCCGCGCCTCACCCTGGCGGCCCGGCTCAACCTGGCGGCCCAGTTGCTTGAGCAGGGTCGCCCCGAAGAGGCGGAGCGCCTCACCGAAACGGCCACGGCGGTGGCCCCCGAGGTGGCCCTGGGCTGGTACAACCTCGGCCTGATCCGGCGGCGCCAGGGGGACATCGCCGGTGCGCTGGGGGCCTACGGGCGCGCGCTGGAGCTGGCTCCCGACTACGCCGAAGCCCAGCAGAACCTGGCGGTGGCCCAGCTGCTGGGGGGCAACATCGACGCGGCCCGCGCAAGCTTCCGCCGGGCGATCGCCCTGCTGCAGCAGCAGGGACGTGGCGAGGAAGCCGGAAAACTGCGCGAGCAGGCGGGCGCCATGGTCAAGCTGGAGGCCTGAGCGTGGACGCCCCCGACCACGACTCGGGAGGGACCAATGCCGCCGGGGCCCTCGCTGGCCGGCGCATCGCGGTGACCCGGGCCGAACGGCAACTGGGGGAAGCCCGGCGGCTGTTCGAGGCGGCCGGGGCCGAAGTGCTGGATCTGCCTGCCCTGGTGATCGGCCCCCCCGATGAATGGGGCCCATTGGATGATGCCCTGGCTGATTGGGACAGCTTCCACTGGCTGATCCTCTCCAGCACCAATGGCGTGGAGGCGGTGCAGGCACGGCTGGAGCGCCGGGGCCAGGCCCTGGCCCACCGTCCCCGCAGCCTCAAGATCGCTGCGGTGGGCCGCAAGACGGCCGCCCGACTCGAGGAGCTGGGGGCAGCGGCGGACTTCGTGCCCCCGGAGTTCGTGGCCGACAGCCTGCTGGAGAACTTCCCGGTTTCAGGCTGGGGCCTGCGGCTGCTGTTGCCCCGGGTGCAGAGCGGAGGACGCACCGTGCTGGCGGAGGCCTTTGCGGCCGCTGGTGCCCGGGTGGTTGAGGTGGCCGCCTACGAGTCCCGCTGCCCTGCGGGCCTGCCGACGGCGACGCTGGCGGCCCTGGAGCGGGGCCAGGTGGATGCGATCACCTTCAGCAGCGGCAAGACCGTGCGCCACACCTGCTCGATGCTGGAGCAGGCCTTTGGATCGTGCTGGAGAGCACGGCTGGACCCACTGGCCGTGGTCTCGATCGGCCCCCAGACCAGTCAGGTGTGCAGAAACCTGCTGGGGCGGCTGGATGCCGAAGCCTCCCCCCACGATCTCGCCGGCCTCGTGGAGGCCTGCGCGCTGGCCCTCAAAGGGTCAGATTGACTCGGTCTTTGCCTTGGCGCAGGCTGAGGCGGCCGTTGTTGACATCGATCGTGGTCACGATCCAGCCCGGCGGGAGCAGCGGAGCCTGCCCAGCTCCTGGGCAGAAGCCCCGGGGCCCGACGCAGAGGGGGCCCGTCTGACCGGAAACCTGCACCAGCGCCTGGGCGGTGCCACGGGAGCTCACCACCCCGGTGAAACTGAACCCTGCCGGCAGCTGGGCCACGGGCTTGACCGTGGAAATGGGCCTGCCATTGGCATCGGTGGCGGTTGAGCCGGCCGAGGCCACCGGAGCGAAAGGATCCAGGCGTCCCTGACCAATCCCTCCCACCACTGCAGCGGGGGTGGGCAACGGGGTGAGACCAGGCACCGGGGTGGCCGCGGTGGTGGGCTCGGGGGCTGGGGGCTTGGGGGCTGGGGGCTGGGGGACCGCCAGCGGCGGCGGCGTGACGGCGGTGGGAGGCGGAGCTGGCGCCCCACAGGCCGTGAGGGCCAGCAGGGGCAAGGCGGCGAGCAGAACCCTCGCCGGATCAGGCCTGCCTGGGATCCCCAGGGCAAGTCCCAGAAAATTGTGCTCAGACTTGGCCATAACCGCTCTGCACCAGGTCACGAAAACGATCCAGATTGGCCTGGAGTTCCCTGGTGACGATGCCACCAAGAATGCTGGGCTCCATCAACGGTGCCACGACGCCGGGTAATTCGTAGCTGACCGTGAGTTTCACTGCTGTCCGCCCATCACCTTGTGGATAGAAGCGCACCGCCCCTTTAGTCGGCAAGCCCCCCACCGACTCCCAGTGCAGTTGCTGGGCTGGCACCCGCTGGGTGATGCGGGCTTTCCAGTGGAAACGGAACCCCTGGGCGGCCAGGGTCCAATCGGTGAGATCCGGGTCATCAAGGGTCTTGACCGACTCGATCCAGCGCATCCAGCGGGGCATCGCCTCCAGATCACTCCAGACCTCCCAGACCTGGTCAACGGGAGAGTCGATCTCCGTGGTCACGCTGTGCTCCAACCATCGGCCCATAGGAATCAGGCCACGGCGGCGTTGGTCGCCAGGGCAACGGGTGCGTTCACGATGGCAGCAGCCGCCAATCTCCCGCTCATTGTGGCGCCTTCCATCGAATCGATGTAGTCCTGGCGGGTGTAGCTGCCGGCCAGAAAGAAATTGGCCACCGGGGTGGCCTGCTGCGGGCGGAAGGGCTCCATGCCCGGCGCCTCCCGATACAGCGATTGGGCCAGCTTGACCACGTTGCTCCAGACCAGCTTCAGGCCCCCGGCGGAGGGGAACAACGCCCGCACCTGGGCATCGGTGTGGGCCACGATCTCCTCGGTTTTCTTCGGAATCCAGGGATCGCCTGGGGTGAGCACGCATTGCAGCAGGGAACCGAGGCCCTGCTTGCGGTAATCGACGGGGCTGGCGAGGGCCAGATCGGTGAAGCAGCTGAAATCGGCGTCGGCGGTGTAGAGCAGGTTGTCCAGACCAGAGGGCTGGGCCAGATCGTGGCGTTTCGCTTCGGCGCTCGCCCCGTTGCCCAGTTCGGTGACCCAGCCGTCGTAGCGAAGCTGCACGGTGGCGACCGGCACGGCCTCGAGCCGGTAGATGTTCTCGAACTGGGGGAACCGGCGCCAGGCGGGCGGAAGCAGCCGTTGGATGCCGGGCACGTCACAGGCGGCCAGGTAGGCGTCAGCCTCGATGCGCTTCTCCCCGTCGGGGGTGCCGAGCACCAGGCCGGTGACGCGGGTGCTGGCTGGATCGCCGCCGGCTGCGGGCCGCTCCTCGAAGGGCATGTCGGTGACCCGATGGCGCAGATGCAGCCGGGCACCGCGGGCCTCGATGTAGTCGACGATCGGGCCGGTGAGCCAGCGGTGGGGGGAGCCCTTGAGCAGGTTGAGCTTGGAGGCCTCGGTGCGCACCGCGAACATCAGAAAGATGGTGAGCATGCAGCGGGCCGAGATCGACGCGCAGTCGATGAAGCCGAGGGCATAGGCGATCGGGTTCCACATCCGCTCGATGCTGCGGCGGCTGCCGCCGTGGCCCAGGAACCACTGCTCGAAGCTGATGCGGTCGAGGTCGCGGATCACGGCCATGGCGCCGTCGTAATCCACCAGGCCCCGAACGATCGGGCTGGTGCCCAGGGCCAGGGCGTTGCGCAGCTTGTCGATCCAGTCGAGCTGGGGGGTGGTGAAGAAAGCCTTGAGGCCGTTGAACGGGGCACCCACCGGGAAACGGAAATCCAGCTCGCGCAGATCACCGCCTTTGTTCACGAACAGGTGGGTGTGGTCCTTGGGCAGGAGGTTCTCGAACGCCCCCACCTTGCGCATCAAGGCGAAAAGGTTGGCGTAGTTGAAGAAGAAGACGTGCAGCCCCATCTCGATGTGGTTGCCATCACCGTCCACCCAGCTGCCCACCTTGCCGCCCACGAACGGACGAGCCTCGTAGAGGTCGACCTGGTGACCGGCCTCCACCAGGTCGACCGCCGCGGCCAGCCCCGCCAGCCCCGCTCCCACGATCGCAACCCGCACCGGTTCTCCCTTGGTTCCCACGACTCTATGAAGCCGGCCTCCATAGAGTGGATTCAAGAAACCGCCCCGCCCGTTCGCCCGCGCCACCCATGACCGTCGAAACCAGCCCCCGCACCCACACCGCCGCCGATGGCAAGGGGATCCTCGTGACCGAGCCGGCCATGCGCCAGCTGGCCACCCTCTGTCAGCAGCAGGGCGAAGCCAAGGCGCTGCGGGTGGGGGTGCGCTCCGGGGGCTGCAGCGGCATGAGCTACACGATGGACTTCATCGACGCCGGCGCCATCGCGGCCGATGACGCCGTTTACATCTACGAGCCCGAGGGGGCCCAGCCCTTCAAGGTGGTGAGTGATCCCAAGAGCCTGCTTTACATCTACGGGATGCAGCTGGATTTCAGTTCAGCGCTGATCGGCGGCGGCTTCAACTTCAGCAACCCCAACGCCAGCCAGACCTGTGGCTGCGGCAGTTCCTTCGCTGTTTAGTTCAGGCTGGCCCCATGGGACTCTGGTGATCGCTCCGCGCGCCCTTTCGCGACCATGACGGCCAGCCACGACACCCTCTTCGAGGACGCCATCGGTCGCTACCAGCAGGGGGCCCCGGCTGCTGAGGTGCTGGAGGATTTCCGCGCCATCACCGCCCAGGCACCGCAGCACTCCGCCGGCTGGACTTGCCTGGCCTGGCTGCAGCTGCTCAATGACCAGCCCCAGGAGGCGCTGCGCTCGGCGCGCACGGCGGTCAAGCTGAACCCCCAGGACCCCCAGTCCCGCATCAATCTCAGCCTGGCCCTGCTGGAAACCAACGCCAAGGGGGTGCGTGAGCACGTGGACCTGGTGCGACGGGTGATGGCGATGGCGCCGGATCTGGCCGGTGAACTGCACGCTTCGATCGCCGATGGGCTGAGCCGCAAGCCCGGCTGGAAGGCCCTGGAAAAACTCAAGGGCTGGCTGGACGCTTGAGCCGGATCCTGCTGCTCAGCAACGGGCACGGGGAGGACCTCAGCGGCGCCCTGATCGGCCAGGAGCTGATCGAGAGGGGCTTCGAGCTGGCGGCCCTGCCCCTGGTGGGCCACGGCCAGGCCTACCGCCAGGCGGGCCTGCAGGTGTTGGGCCACACCCGCGAGTACAGCACCGGCGGGCTCGGCTACACGAGCCACCTGGGCCGGCTCACGGAGATCGTCGAGGGGCAGCTGCTCTACCTGCTGCGGCGCCTGGCGCTGCTGGCCCGCATCGCTGGCCGCTACGACCTGGTGGTGGTGGTGGGGGATGTGATCCCGGTGCTGGCGGCCTGGCTGGTGCGGCGGCCGGTGGTCACCTACCTGGTGGCCTACTCCAGCCATTACGAGGGCCGTCTGCGGCTGCCCTGGCCCTGCGGCGCCTGCCTGCGCAGCCAGCGGTTCCAGCGGGTGTTCAGCCGCGATGCTCTCACCGCGGGCGATCTCAGCCAGCAGCTCAGGAGACCGGTGACCTTCCTGGGCAACCCCTTCCTCGACCGCGTTCTGGAGCCCAGCGGGCCCTTGGAGGCGCCGGGCGCGCCGCCGGCGGCCCAGCGCCTGGGGCTGCTGCCCGGCAGCCGGCTTCCGGAGGCCGAGCGCAACCTCGAGCTGATGCTGCAGGTGCTGACCCGCCTGGCGGCGCCGCTGCGCCAGGCGGAAACCCTGGCCCTGGAGGCGGCCCTGGTGGGCGAGCTCTCCCTGGAGAGCGTCAAGGCCTTGGCTGAACCCCTGGGCTGGCGGCTTGATGGAACGGTGTTGCGGCACGGGCCCCTGGGCCTGCAGCTGCGCTGGGGCCAGTTCGCGGCGATCGTGCAGCAGAGCGATCTGCTGCTGTCGATGACGGGCACGGCGGCGGAGCAGGCGGTGGGACTGGGCAAACCGGTGCTGCAACTGCCCGGTTTCGGTCCCCAGTTCACCCCGGGCTTTGCCGAGGCCCAACGGCGACTGCTGGGTCCGTCCCTGTTCTGCGCCCCAGGGGCACCAGGTTCTGCGGCCAACCTTCAGGCCAGCGCTGAACTGATCAGCGTGCTGCTGGCGGATGCTGATTTATCCGATCGCTGCCACCGCAACGGCCAGGTGCGGATCGGATCCGGCGGTGGGGCGGCGAGGATGGCCCATCAGATCGCCGCCCTGCTGGGGCCCTCCGCCCAGGCCCTGCACAATTCCGCCCATGGCTGACCCCGCTGCCCAAGCCCCGCCTGCCACTCCAGGCATCGATCAACCGAGCTCAGGCGCCCGCTTCAAGAACGTCCTGGACAATTTTCTGGTGGCGGACGTGTTCCTCGTGATCGCAGGAGCCCTGTGGTTCGCCCTTGCGGTGGTGCTGCACGGACGGCAGATCGAGGCGCCCCTGGCGCTGTTTCAACGGCTCTGGGAACCCCTGTTCACCCCCGCCATCGGGCTGTTGATGGCCGCCGCGCTGCTCAGCGGTGCCCTGGGCTGGTGGCAGCGGCGAGGGCAGCGCTGATCTCGGGATAGCTGAAGGCAAAGCCCTGATGCAGCAGGCGCTCAGGGAGCACCTGCTGACCCTCCAGCACCACCTGGGCCCCATCGCCGAGCAGGAGCTGCAGCAGCGGTCCTGGCACCGGCAGCAGGCTGGGGCGACCCAGCACCCGGCCGAGGCTGGAGGCAAAGACGGCCATGGTCACCGGCTTGGGGGCCACAGCGTTGTAGGTGCCATCGAAGGCGGGATCCTCCAGGGCCGCGGCCACCAGACGGCAGAGATCCGTGCGCTGGATCCAGCTCATCCATTGCCGGCCCGAGCCAATGGGGCCGCCGAAGCCGGCCCGGAAGACCGGCAGCATCTTGCCGAGGGCGCCGCCATCGGGTCCGAGCACGATGCCGATGCGCAGCTTCACCAGCCGGCCCACTCCAGCCGCAAGCGCCCCATCGGCCGCCGCCTCCCAGGCCCCGCAGAGCCGGCCCAGCACGTCGCTGCCCGCCGGGCTGCCCTCATCGAAGCGGGCGTCGCGATCGGTGCCGTAATAACCCACGGCCGAACCATTCACGAGCACCGCCGGCGGAGCCCCAGCCGCCTTGATCGCCTCCACCAGCAGCTCGGTGCTGCGCACCCGGCTGTCCACCAGCAGCTGCAGCTGGGCGGGGCTCCAGCGGCGCTCGGCGATCGGTTCCCCCGCCAGGTTCACCACCCCCTCGGCCGCCCTCAAAGCGGCGATCAGAGCCGGGTCCTGCCAGCTCGCAGGCTGAGCGGGATCGAGCACCAGCCGATCGAGCTCTGCCGATCCGAGAGCCGGAAGGGCCCCGGGGCGACGGCTCAGCACGGTGATCTGGTGACCCCGCCCGAGCAGATGGGGCACCAGCTCGCGGCCCACGAAACCGGTGCAGCCAAGGAGCAACAGGCGCACGCGGGTCAGTGCAAAAGGAAAGACCAGGCTATGGGGCAGCGGGCGTGTCCTGGGCCAGGCCCAGCCAACGCGCCACCGGCACCAGGGACAGCCCCTGAGTCATCAGACCCAGCAGCACCACCGCCAGGGCCAGGGGTGGCATCATCTGGCCCCAGGCCACCGGGCTGGCGGCAGCCTGAATGGCGATGGCCACCGGCACAGCCCCGCGCAGGCCCGCCAGGGTGGTGAACAGCCGCTGGGGCCACTGGAACCCGGATCGCAGCAGCAACAGCTCCACCACGACCCAACGGGAGAGAACCATGCCGATCAGGAGCAACAGCGCCCAGAACAGATCATTGACCACGTCGTTGGGCTCCACCACAAGCCCCAGGCAGAGAAACAACACCAGCTCGGCCAGCTTGGCGAAACCGGCATGGGACTCCTCCAGCAGCGGCCGATCCACCTGGGGGTCGTTGCCCAGCACCAGGCCCATCAGATAGGCCGCCAGCAAGCCGCTGGCCCCCACAAGGTTCGAGCCCCCCGCCACCACCATCAGCAACGCCAGGCTGACGATCGCCCCAAGACGTCCATAGGACTGGCTCCGCTGACTGCTGAGCAGAAGCGTGGCGGCCTTGCCACCGATGAAGCCCAGAAACACCCCGAGCAGAAACTGGCGCATCACCTCCACCACCACCTCAGATCCCTGCCCCGCATCCCCCGCCGCAAGCGCCAGGGCCAGCCCCGCCAGCACCACGGCCATGGGGTCGTTGAGGGCTGACTCGCACTCCAGAAGATCGATCAGCCGTTGCGGCAGTCGCCCCACAAGGGGACGCAGCAAACCCAGGGTGGCGGAGGCATCGGTGCTGCAGACCATCGCGCCGATGAACAGGGCGACAGCCAGGCTCACGGGCACCGCCGAGAAGGGCAGGCTCTGCAGACCGAGGATGTAGGCGGTGACCAAGGCGGCGGTCAACAACGAACCGAGGGTGGCCAGCCGCACGGCGGGCCGAACCACCAGGCGCATTTCCCTCCAGTTGGTGGTGAGCCCACCGAAGAAGAGCACCAGCACCAGCGCCAACTGAGAGATCTGCTCCGCGTTGGCCAGGCTCAGCAGGGGCGGGGAATCACCTGGCAGTGCGCTGAGGTTGTTGTCGATCAGGAGACCCAGCACCAGCACCAGCAGGATGCCGGGCACCCTGATCCGGGCGGCCATGTCGTCAAGCCACACAGCCATCAGCAGCAGCCCGCCGAACAGCGTCAGCGAAAGGGCCAGGTTGTGAGTCAAGACCGCGCGCCCCGTTCTGGCCCTCTTATAGGCCTGCTGATGCGGCGTCTCCACCGCCAGGGCCGGTAACCTGCACACACATGGATCGTTCCCGAGTCGCGATGGCTGAAACCCCCAGCACGGCCTCGGCCCCCAGCCCAGCGGTGGCTCCGATCAAGAAGGGCTCCCTGGTGAAGGTGAACCGAAGCGCCTATCTCGGCAGCCTCGAGGCCGCCGCCAGTGATCCCCAGCCACCGGCTTACCTGTTCGAGGGGCCCGGCGAGGTGCTGGCCCTCAAGGGCGACCACGCCCAGCTGCGCTGGAACCGGCCCGTGCCCGATCTCTGGCTGCGGCTCGACCAGCTGGAAAGCTTCTAGAGCTCAAGGCGACGCCGCTCTTCGTGCAGCAGCGTGCGGCGCCGCTTGGCCTCCCGCAGCATCTCGCGCCCGTCGCGCAGATAGCTGTCCACATAACCCATGGTGTAGCGCTCCAGCTCAGCGAGGGCGTCCTGCACCTGGCTGAGGCAGTGGTAGAGGCTCAGGCCAAAACCCTTGGCGGCGGCTGGGCAGGCCATCGATTGGAACAGGCTCTCCACCTTCTCGAGCCGCTGACGGCCGTGCGCAAGGAAGGAGCAGAAGGCCTCCATCAAGCCATCGTCGTAGGGATCGGCCGAGAGGGCGCGTAACTCTGCGGGGAATGGGTTGATCACCTGCCCCAGCAGCCGGTCGATCGGCCCATAGACCTGCTGCAGCCAGCGCAGCAACTCCCCGTCCCGCTGGGCGCCTGAAGCCCGGTGGGGCCGCCCCTTGGCAGCGGCGGCGGCGCCTGCATGGCCTGTGACCTGGTCGTGACGCAGGCGCCGGGCCGGGTCACGGAGCAGCGCCCAGGCGGCATTGATCGCCACGATTGCCTCGCTCCCGCCGCCGGCATCGGGGTGGTGGCGTTTGACCAGGGCCCGGTAGGCGGCCTTGATCTCCGCCGGGCTGGCCTGGCGGCTGACGCCCAGCACCCGGTAGGGGTCGGGGTTGGAGGCGGCAGGCAATGGTTCCAAGTCTCGGAAGAGGCCCCATTTTCCCGAATCAGGATCGATTGTGCGGGCCGCCAGCTGGCGCCATGAAAAAAGCCCCCCTGAAACAGGGGGGCGGTGTGCGTGAAGCACGTGAGGGGTGTGAGGGAGGCGCTTGGGATCAGAACTTGAAGGTGGTCTGAACGAGGTAGCCGAGGGTGTCGAAGGAATTGCCATTTCCGGTGAGCTGACCGAGGGGGCGGCTCAGGTAGAAGATGGCGGGGGTGACGGAAATGTTGTCGGTCACCTGGAACTTGTACCACCACTCCCAGGCATAGTTGCCATCTGTCGGAGTGGTGTTGCCGATACCACTGCTGCCTCGAGTAAGGGCCGTGGCGAAGGTGGGTTGGCCAACAGCCATGCCCGCAGAATTACCCTTCGCGAACACATCGGTCCACTGGAGGCCGGCGAACCAGCTCTGGGATTGAGTGACGTAAGGGGCAACAAACTCGACACCGGTGGAACGAATCGAGTTATCGGACAGAGAGTTGTATCCCCAGCCCAGGCTGATGGAGGGGACCCAGCCACTCGTCTTGGGCTGCCAGTAGGCGTTCACAGCCACACTGTTGGATTCACCATTGGCAAGGAACCAGCTGTTGGAGGCAACAAAATTGGTGCCCCTGCGGAAGTTGGATGCTGACTGGCCATAGCGGTAGGCCGCCGAGACGCTCCACTGGGGAGCGGTATAGGCGAGCTGGGTGAGGAAGCTGGAACGGGAGCAATCCGTGCCGATGCCACCCTCGCCGCTGGAACAGGTGAAATTACTGTCCCCATCATTGGGCGCACCGACATTACCCTGGGGAGCCACATAGCTCGCCGAGGCGCTGAAACGGCCCTGACCTTTCTTGACGTTCTGCTTCCAGATCACAGCCCCCAATGAACCGGTGGCTTTGTTGTAGGTGCCCGGCGCGCCATTCAACGAGAACAGATCAAGGATCCTTTCACCCTTGCCGCCCCCGTAGAGCGTTGGAGTCACCCCAAGGTGCTCAGTGTTCCGGGCTTTGGCGCCCAGCACGAAGGTGAACTCCTTGCCCCATGGGAAGCTGTAGTAGAGACGATCAACCCCGATCGCGTCGCTGGCGTTGTTGGCGCCGTTACTCGCTTTGTCCAGGGCCGTGAGGTTGAGGCCTTGGCCATTGAAGGCGTTATTGAAGTTGCCCGAGCGCAGACGGGTATAGAGCAAATCCTTGCCGGTGAAGCTGGTGAGCAGGTTCAACCGCAGGTCGTAGCTGAAGGTGGTGGCGCCGAACTGCTGGTTGTACTTATCGGCTGCATTGCGGCCGCTGCCGCCAGGGACACTGCCACCAGGACCGAACACACCAGCCCCTGGCCGGTCACCACCGGCATCCACACCGCCAAGAACGAAGGTGGCCTCTCCTTGCAGCTTGGTCGTGGTGGAGAACTGGGTGGCCTCTAACTCACCAACCTTGGCCTCAAGGCCATCCACGCGACCACGCAGGATGGCGAGCTCTTTTTGATACTCTTTCAGGAGTCTCTGGAGCTCATCGGTCACTTCGGTGATCCGATCAAGGCAAGCGTTGAGCAGAGCGGCGGCTTCCCAACGGGTCAGGGGCTGACCGCCCTTGAAGGTGCCGTTGGGGTAGCCGGCGACGCAGCCGTAGCGCTCAACCAGGTTCGAAAGCGCCTGATAGGCCCAGGAGGTGGGCTGAACGTCGGAAAACTGGGTGATGCTGGTGACCTGCTCCTTGCTGGAGACGGGCGCCGAGTAACGGTTGAAATCAGTGAGATTGAGATCGGCGGCTGAAGCCGCCATCGGCGTTGCCAAGCCCAAAAGGGCCGGGGCAAGCACAAGCTTGCTGAAGAGTTTCATTGGTCCTCACACCAAAAAGAGGAAGCACCATAGGGTGCTGGCTGATATTAGCCAGTTTTCAAAAAAATCGACTGGCAAGGATTACCCGGCCGTGTAGCGCGGACTACACGGCCTTCACAGGCACCGATCGCCCAAAAACTCTGGCCAGAAACAAATTGCGCGCTCGGCACGAAAAAACCCAGCTGGTGATTCACCAGCTGGGTTGATTGAGGAAGAAATTGTGAAAAGTGAATGAAAGAAGCTTCGGCGAAGAAGAGTGTGAGGAACTTCGCCGAAGCCGTTCCGATCAAACGATCAGAACTTGAAGGTGGTCTTGACGAGGCCGCCGAAGTTGTCGAAGGAATCGCCGTTGGCCTTCTGGAGTTGACCCAGAGGAGCACTCAGGTAGAAGATCGCCGGGGTCACGCTGATGTTGTCGGTGACCTGGAACTTGTACCACCACTCCCAGGCATAGTTGCCGTCGTTGGCAGACAAGATGCTGTCATCACCCGACTTGGTCAGGAAGGTGGCTTGGCCCACAGCCATGCCGGCGGCGTTGCCCTTGATGAACACATCGGACCACTGGAGGCCGACATACCAAGACTGGCTCTGGGCGCCATCGATCTCGGCGACGTCCGAACTGTGGCTGTTGATACCCCAGCCTGCGCTGACCGAAGGAACCCAGCCGGAGCTGGTGGGGGTCCAGTAGCCGCTGATGCCTACGGAGCTCACGCTGTCAGAGAGAGCGAAGCCCAGGTTGGCCAGGGGAGTGCCGTTACCACCGTAAAGGCCGGCAATGCCGCCTTGGGGCGTGGTGTAGGTGTAGGCCGCTGCCAAGCCGTAGTTGGTGCCTGAGTAGGCGATCTGGGCGGTGCCGGTCTGGGCAGCACCGTCGGTGCCGATGCCACCGACGTTGGGATTGCCGTTATTGCCGTTGGCGGAGACGTAGTTGGCGCTGATGCTCCAGCCGCCGCTCTTCCACCAGAGACCCGCGCCAGAACCGAGGTTCAGGCTGTAGGTGCCGGGGGCACCGCCGTAGGTGAAGATGTCGAGAACGGTGTCAGCGGGGTAGGCGCTGGGCCACAGGGCCAGCATGTCGTCCTGACGGACCTTCGCACCAACGGTGGCGGTGAAGTTGCTGCCGATGGGGAACTGATAGAAGAGGCGATTCACCATCACGGTGTCCGCACCCGGTGCGCCCTCGAAGGACACCTCGAAGGCGTTCAGGCCGACCAGGTTATTGGCATTGGCGGCACCCCAGGGGCTGGCGCCGAAGTTGCCGGCACGCAGGCGAGTGCGGAGCAGGTCCTTCCCGGTGAAGCTGGTGTCCAGGAAGAGGTCGAGGTTGTAGTTCATGGCGGTGGCGCCTTGCAGGAACGAAGAGGCTCCTGCGAAGTTCCCACCAGGCAATACTTTGCCGCCGAGGAGAACGGATTCACCCAGGGTGGCGTTGGCATCACCGCTGAAGGCGTTAGCACCGATGGTGAAGGTGGCCACACCACGCAGCTTGGTGGTGGTTGAGAACTGGTTGGCCTCCAGTTCTCCCACTTTGGCCTCAAGGCCATCGACGCGGCCGCGCAGCACGGCGAGTTCCTTCTGGAACTCCTTCATGAGCCGCTTGAGTTCGTCGGTCACTTCGGTGATCCGATCAAGACAAGCGTTGAGCAGGGCAGCGGCTTCCCAGCGGGTCAGGGCCTGACCGCCTTTGAAGGTGCCGTTGGGATAGCCGGCGACGCAGCCGTAGCGCTCGACCAGGTTCGAGAGCGCTTGGTAGGCCCAGGCGGTGGGCTGGACGTCGGAAAACTGAGTGATGCTGGTGACTTGCTCCTCGGCGCCGGCGTACTTGTTGACGGCGTCAAGGTTGAGATCTGCGGCCGAAGCAGCCATCGGAGCCAGAAGGCCCAGGGCTGCGGGGGCCAGCAGGAGTTGCTGGAAAAGTTTCATGGGGTCCTCACACACAAGAGGCGCAATGCGCCGACCAAATAATCCCCCTAATGCCCCAAGTTCTCAAGGATCGATGTGCCAGAAAGCACAACGTCCGTGAGCACTGAGCCGCCGGTTCAGACTGAGCGCCTGGTTGCCCCGGGCCCCTGACGTTCCGCTTCCCCCGACCCTGGCTCTGGTGGCTGGCCCTGTGCCTGATCTGGGCCGCCGGCACCCTGGCCGACAGGCTCTGGCTGCAACTGGATCAACGGCTGCCCTCCTGGGACCAGGCCGATTACCTGAACAGCGCCGTGGACCATGGCCGCGCCCTTGGACTGCTGCCCGGCGGCGGCTGGCAGGGTTGGCAGGCGCTTCTGGATCTGTCGCCGAAGATCCCCCCCCTCGCCAGCCTCCTGAACGGCACGGTGATCGCCTTGGCCGGCGACAGCCCCGATCAGGCCAGCTGGGCCCTGGCGATCTGGCAGGGCCTGCTGCTGGTGGTGGTGGCCTGCTGGGGGCGCCAGCTGGTTTCGCCAGGCTTCGGCCTGTTGGCCGCGGCACTCACCAGCACCACCCCGGCCCTGGTGGCCCTGCGGGTTGACTTCACGCTCGATCTGCCCCTGGCGGCCACCAGCGCACTGGCCCTCTGGCTGCTCGGACGCTGGGCGGCACCCGATCCCCGCGGCGGCAGCTGGGGACAGGCGGGCGCGGCCGCCCTGGCGCTGGCGGCCGCCGTGCTGGTGAAGCAGAGCGCACTATTGGTGGTGCTCCTCCCCGCACTCTGGGCCGCAGCCATGGGCCTGGGTCGACCTCAACGGCGACTGCAGGTTCTGGCCGCTTTGGGGTTGGTGCTCGCCCTGATTCTTCCCTGGCTGCAGCACAACTGGATCACCACGATCGGTGGCACCAACAGGGCGGTGCTGGAGTCCGCCGCCCAGGAAGGAGATCCGCCAGCGTTCAGTCTGGCCAGCCTGCTCTGGTACCTCAGGCTTTGGCCCGAACAGCTGGGACTCATGAATGGCTTACCAGGGCTGGTCGGAGGTCTGGCGGCGGCGACCAGTTCCTGGAGGAAACACCTTCAGCCCAGCGCCCCGGAAACCGGCCAAGGTTGGGACTGGAGCTGGTTGATCGGCTGCGCCTTCAGCGGCTGGCTGTTCACGACCTTGAGCCCCAACAAGGACCCCCGCTACATCGCGCCGGTGCTGCCCCTGCTGGTGCTGCTGCTGGCCCGGGGCTGGTGGGTCCTGCTCCTCTGGTTCCGCGCCCGCTGGGGGCGCAAGGCCGCCCTGGCCATGCTGGGCCTTGGGCTGATCGGCGGCGCCACCACCACCGCCGCAGAGCGAGCTGAAGCTCTGGAGCGCAAACCGCCCTTCCCGATGGCGGAACTGATCCGCGTCCTGCGCCAACGGGTGGGCACCGCCCCCACCACGGTGATCGTGATTCCGACGACCGGTGACTTCAATCAGAGCAACGTCACGGTGTTCGGCCGCAGCGGCGGTGGCGAAATCGTGGGACGAGAAATCGGCAAACGGGCGCAGGACCATCCCTTGGTGCTGCGCGAGGCGGAATGGCTGGTGCTGGCCACCGGTGACCAGGGCACCCACCGGGAGGTGTCCCGCCAGCTGAGCCGCCAGGTGCGCAGCGACGGCCGCTTCGAACGGTTGAGCCGCTGGTCCTGGAACGAGGGGCGCTCCATTGAGCTCTGGCGCCGGCGGGCCGACGCGCCAGCACCGACGCGCTTCGATCAGCGCTTCATCGGCCTGGCCCGGGGGATGGAGCAGGGCCCCAGGGGACTGGCGGCCGTGTTCGCCAGCATCGGCCCTGAACACCAGCTCGACGGACATTTCCGTTACCAGGAGCGAGTGGCCCGCTGGGCCAACGAGAAACTGCGCATCAACCCCGACGATCGCGATGCCCTCTGGAGCCTGGCCCTGCTCGGGGTGCTGCAGAACCGCCCGATGGTCGCCTCCCAGTGGTTCAGCCGCCTGGAAACGCTCGAACCCGCCAACCCCTGGCCAGCGGCCTACCACTCGGTGGTGCTGCTGGCCGATTGGCGCGCCCCCCAGGCCGCCGCCGTGGCCCAGGCGGCACAAAATCGCCATGACGAGCCGGTTCTGAAGGGCTTGGCGGATCTGGCCGTCAGCCTCAGCGGCAACCTCACCCGGATTCCCGCGCTTCGCTCTTCCCTGCCGGCGGCGGTGGATGCGGTGCAGGGCCAACTGAGCAACCCGCCAGCGCCCTCCCAATAACCTGCTGAACCATGGGCGTCAGCCGTTCCAAGGGCCATCCCCTGCCGCTCTGGCTACCGCTGCTGATCGGGGCGACCTTACGCCTGGTGCAGATCCAGGCACCGATCCTGGGCATCCACAGCTGGCGCCAGGCGGACACGGCCGCCATGGCCCGCAACTTCGCCGAACAGGGGATGCGGTTCTGGCTGCCCCAGATCGACTGGGGCGGTGCCGGCAGCGGCCTGGTGGAAGCCGAGTTTCCCCTTTACCCCTACGGGGTGGCCCTGCTCTACAGGCTGTTTGGGGTACACGAGTGGCTGGCTCGCGGGCTGTCGGTGCTCTGCAGCGTGCTCACGATCTTCCTCGTCATCCGCATCGGTCGGCGGCTGCTGGGAGAGCGGGCCGGCTGGTGGGGGGGGATTTTCTATGCCGTGTTGCCGATTCCAGTGTTCTACGGACGCACGGTGCAACCGGAGGCCCTGCTGATGCTGCTGGCGGCCCTGGCGTTGGAACGCTTTCTGGTCTGGCTGGAAGGGGGGCGGCGCTCCGCTGTGCTGGTGTCGTGGCTGGCCTTCAGCGGGGCATGCCTGGTGAAGGTGCTCCCCTTCCTTTGGCTGGGGGCGCCCCTGCTCTGGCTCTGGGCGCGGGGACAGGGGGGGTGGGTGCAGGCGCTTCGCCGTCCCATTGCCTGGCTCTATCCACTGGGAGCCGCCGCGGTGACCGCGCTCTGGTACTGGCATGCCCGCCAGCTGGGGGAAAGCAGCGGTCTCAGTTTCGGCTTCTGGGGCGGCCAGGCGAACCGCTACACCTGGTCCGACCTGCTGGGGTTCAGCTACTGGGGGGAGCTGGCCCTGCGGGTGGCGGTGCGCAACCTGGCCGTGCTGGGGGTGCCCCTGCTGATCCTGGGCCTGCTGCCGCCCCGCGCTGGCTCAGCCGCCGGGGTTCACCCGCTGGTACGGGTGCTGCCGCTGGGTCTGGTGGCGGTGGTGGTGGCGGGCGCCCTGGCCCCAGAAACCACCGCTGTGCATGAGTACTACCAGTTGCCGCTGATGCTGTTCGCCTGTCCGCTGATGGGCCAGGGCTGGGTGCGACTGCGCTCGGGGTCGATCGGCTGGCGGCGTGGGGCCTGGGCTGTGCTCAGCCTGATGGTGCTGGTCAGTCTCACCATTCTGGGAGTTGACTACTGGAGCCGGGAGCGCATCACCGGCTCGGCCGCCTGGGAGCTGGGCCGCCAGATTCAGGCCAGCACCCCTGAGCAGGCCCGCGTGGTGGTGATGAGCGGCCCCGATCCCACCGTGCTCTACCTGGCGAACCGCAAGGGCTGGCTTGTGACTCCCGAGGCCCTCAGCGAGCAGGAGGCTGCCGCCTGGCGCCGGAAGGGCGCCGATGCGGTGGCGGGCAGCTTTGCGGTGATCGAGAGTTACAGGCCCTTCCCCGATGGCCCCGAGAAAGACCGTCTGCGTCGCTGGGTCTGCGCCCAGCCGCCGGGATGTCCGAGTGGTTCTGCTTTCGTTGTGCCGCTGAACGCAGGAACCACCGCTCCATGACCCCTCCTGTGAGTCCTTCTCTTGGCCCACCCCCCTGGCGCCTGCTGCTTCTGCTCTGGGCGGCCGCGCTGGTGCTGGCCCTGGCCGGGCTGGGCAACCTGCCGCTGCGCGACTGGGACGAGGGCATCGTGGCGCGGGTGGCCCTGGAGATCGCCAATCGGGGCCTGCCCCAGGGCCTTCTGCCCACCATTTGGGGCCATGACTACCTCAACAAGCCCCCGGGGCTGCATTGGCTGATCGCCGCGGTGATCGCCTGTTGGCATCAGCTTTCCGGAGCCCCTGCCTCCGCCCTGCCGCCCGAGTGGGTGGTGCGGCTGGTGCCGGCGGTGCTTTCCACGCTGGTGGTGCCCCTGGGCGGCCTTGTGCAATGGCAGTTGCGGCCAAGCCAACGCACTGCAGCCCTGGCCACCGCCGCCATCCTGCTCACCCTGCTGCCGGTGATGCGCCAGGGGCGGCTGGCCATGCTGGACGGCGCCCAGCTGAGTGCCATGGCCCTGCTCTGGTGGGCATTGCTGCGCAGCCGCAGCGCGAAGCGGGCCTGGCCCAGCGGCGCCCTGGCGGGCCTGGCGGGAAGTTCCCTGCTGTTGCTGAAGGCGCCGATCCTGCTGCCCGCCCTGCTGGCCGGTGGCCTGGGCCTGGCGTTCGACCCCACCCCCGGCCCGCGGCGCTGGCGCTGGCTCCTGGCCGGGCTGGCGCTTGGCCTGGTGCCTGGCCTGGCCTGGCACGCGTATCACGGCCTGATGCGCGGCCAGCAGGCCCTCTGGCTCTGGGGGGGCGACGGGGTGGGCAGGGTTTTGCTGGATGCGGGCGAAGGCAGTTCCCTGGGCTGGAGGGTGCCGGTATTGAAGGTGCTCGAAGGGGGCTGGCCCTGGCTGCCGCTCTGGCCGATCAGTGTGGTGATGGCCTGGCGGCAGCGGCATCGGGCCTGGGGGCGGTGGTGCCTGGTGCTGCAAGCCGTGATGGCCGCCTCCATCCTGCCCCTGCGCACCCAGTTGCCTTGGTACAGCCACCCCCTCTGGCTGCCCTTCGCCCTGCTGTGCGCTGTGCCGCTGGCCGACCTGCTCTGCCCAAGGGGGGCCCGAGGTGGGGTGCTGCGGCGCCTGCCCTGGTTCTGGATGGTGCTGGGCGGAGTTCTGCTTGCAGCGTGGACGGTGGCCAACCTGCCGGGCCAGGCGGCCCTGGCCCCCTACCGCTGGCTGCCGCTTCCGGCGGGGGTCGGCTTGCTCGGAGGCGGATGGCTGCTGCTGCGGCCGATGGAATCGCGCCGGCGGCAGGGCCTGCTGCTGCTCACTTCCGGTTGGTGGTTGTCGCTACTGCTGCTGGCCACCAGCCCCCTGTGGAACTGGGAGCTCAATGAGCGCTGGTCGGTGCTTCCGGCAGCGGCCCTGGCGGCGGGCGAGCGGCCACCGGTGTACATGGATGGGGACGCGGCCGAGCGGCCCAGCCTGCGCTGGTACGCCCAGCGTGAGGTGCTGCGCTTGCCGGATGACCAGGACGCCGGGATTCCCGGTCCGTTCGATCTGATCCGCCAGGCCAGCGACCCCCCGGCACGGATACTGCTCCCCAAGGGATCGCTCTGCCGCCTGGAGGTTGTTGGTGACCAGAACTGGCAACGCTGGCACTGCGCCCAACCCGGGCACTCAGCAGCCCCGCCCCCCTGAGGCGGCACGGGCCGACCGGGCCGTGCTGGTGGCCGCCCTGCTGTTCGCCGTGGTCGGGCTCCTGCTGCAGTGGTGGCGCCTGCAGGTGCTCACCGCCTCCTACGACCAGGGCATCTTCCTGCAGGTGCTGTGGAACGGCCTCCGAGGGCACCCCTTTGAGAGCACCCTCTCGTCGCAGCTGTCCACCAACGTGATCCATGCCGGCCAGCTGCCGGCCCTGGGCTATCACCGTCTCGGGCAGCATTTCACCCCGGCCCTGCTGCTCTGGGTGCCGCTGGTGGGGCTGCTGGGGATCTGGGCCCTGGCGCTGGTGCAGGTGGGGCTCATGACCGCCGCCGGGCTGGTGCTGCATCGGCTCGCCCTCGAGAGGCTCACGGATCCCCGCTTGGCCGCCTTCGTGGCGATCAGCTTTTTCGGGGCCAACGCCGTGATCGGCCCCACCTGGGGCAACTTCACGGATCTGGCTCAGCTGCCTCTGGCCTTCTTCCTGTTGATGCTCGGCCTGCAACGGCGCCAGGGCTGGCTGGTGGCGGTCGCCGCTCTGCTCCTGCCTCTGATCCGGGAGGACACGGGGGTGCTGCTGGTCGGTGTGGCCCTTTGGATCCTGCTGCGGCAACGGCGGCGCTGGCCGCTGGCCCTGGGGCTCGCTGGACTGGGGATCGGCTGGGTGCTGCTGGTCACCAACGTGCTGATGCCGATGTTCAGCGAGGACAACTCCCGCCGTTTCATGGTGGAGAACTTCGGCCAGTACATCGGCGATGCCGAGAAGGCCAGCAGCCTGGAGGTGCTGCTCAGGGCGCTCAGGCAGCCGCTGGTGGTGCTGATGGAGCTGATCTCTCCGCCGGGCGACACCCTGCGCTATCTGCTGGCCCAGGGCCTGCCCCTGATGCTGGTCCCCCTGGTCAGCCTCGACAGCTGGCTGCTGATGGGGCTGCCCCTGCTGGGATTGCTCCTGGCCCAGGGCTCCAACAACCCCCTCTCGATCAACATCCGCTACGCCCTGCTGGTGGTACCCGGGTTGTTCGCCGGTGCGATCGAGTGGTGGCGATCCCATCCGGAGCCCTTCGCGCGGCGGCGGCTGCGCCAGGTCTGGATCGGTTGCATCGCCCTCTCGCTGCTGTTCACCCTGCTGGCGAACCCGAACCGCAGCCTCTCGTTCCTGATTCCCGACAGCCTCAACCCCTGGGTGTACAGCTCACCAGCACGGCAGTGGAACCATGGGGTCGCCGCCCGGGAGCTTCTGCGCCTGATTCCCGCCGAAGCCAGCGTGGCCGCCAACACCCCGTTGATTCCCCATCTGGCCCAACGGTCGGTGTTGATCCGCTTCCCGGAAGGGGTGATGTACCGGGATCGCCAGGGCAACAGCAAGGCCGTGGAGTGGATCGCCCTGGACCTGGATTGGCTGCGCCGCTACGCCAACGCGTTCCGCAGCGATCGCGGGGCCCTGGAGGGCAGCCTGGAAGCACTCAGGTCGTTGCGGGCAACCTATGGGGTGCGGGCGTTCCGCGATGGGGTGGTGCTGCTGCAGCGCGGCCAGAGTGATCTGGAGGAGCCCCAGCGGCCACTGGAGGCCCTGCTTGGCGCAATCCGCCTGGAGCAGCAGCGGCGGCCCGGTTGAACGGAGCCAAAACGATGCCCCCGACACCCCGCAGGAAGCAGGACATCGGGGGCTCTCGCCGGGTCCGCTCTGTCGCGGAACCGATTGATCAGGAAACAGGCGCCGAAATCAGCCGGCGTTCTCCGCGATCAGCAGACCCTGGGTCATGGAACTGTGGCTCACGGGCACCTCCTCCTTGGGGGGATTGAAGCCAGCCGGCGACGCCTGCGGCGGCGAACCGAAATCCGCTGCCACGTCACTGCTGACGGAACCCGCCGATGGTATCGGACTTTCCAGGCTGATCGCGAGGCCCCAGCGGGGTTTCTGGCCCTGCCCCCAGGGGTCATGCCGCTTCACTGGCGGGGGCACCCACCACCTTGAGACGTAACCCCGCGAAGCGGAACGCACAAAAAAAAGGCGCCCCTTGCGAGGCGCCTTGCTGGCTAACAATCAGCGCTCAAAGAGCGTTACCACGGGGCAGAACCTCTTCGGGGAAGATGAAGTTTTCGTGAGGCTGGTCAGCTGGTGCCATCCAGGCACGCAGACCTTCGTTCAGAAGAATGTTCTTCGTGTAGAAGGTTTCGAATT
>NZ_JAGQCS010000014.1 GCF_024346315.1 Cyanobium sp. ATX 6F1 | reverse complement strand
TAGCAGCGGCTGACTGAGGCCCATCGATGGGGCCCGGACAGCAGAAGGACGGAGTCTCAGCTATTCAGCTCAGGGGTCGATCCGCTGTGGCCAGGGGTTCGCTGCTCAATTGGCAACAAACTCCTAGAACCGGGCTGAACTGCCTGGGCCCGATCGTGAGCTTCCTTTGGTTTCGGCGGGCCCTGCTGGCAGCGCTTGGCGCCCTGGTGTTGCTGGGTGCCGCCCTGCCGGCCTGGGCGACCTTCGAGCTCCCGCCCCTGCCCTTCCCACCGGCAGCCCTGGAGCCCGCGATCGATGCCACCACGATGACGATCCACCACGACCGCCATCACGCCGCCTACGTGAGCAACCTCAACGGCCAGATTGCCGCGAATCCGGGCCTGGGCGATCTGTCGCTGGAGGCGTTGCAGGCCCAGGTGGGGCGCTTCCCTGCGGCGGTGCGCAACAACGGCGGCGGCCACTGGAACCACAGTCAGTTCTGGGCGGTGATGGCACCGGCAGGCCAGGGCGGAGCTCCCTCACCTGAACTCCAGCAGGCGATCGCCGCGAGCTTCGGCAGCCTGGAGGCCCTGCAGCAGCAGTTCAACCAGGCGGCCGCCGCCCGCTTTGGCTCGGGCTGGGCCTGGTTGATCCGCAGGAGCGATGGCCAGCTGGCGATCACCAGCACCGCCAACCAGGACAATCCCCTGATGGACCTGCCGGGCCTCGAGCGCGGTCTCCCCCTGATCGGGCTCGATGTCTGGGAGCACGCCTACTACCTCCAGTACCAGAACCGCCGCCCCGACTACATCAGCGCCTGGTGGGATCTGATCAACTGGAACGAGGTGAACCGGCGCTTTCTGGCCGCCTGAGCCAGGCCGGCAACCTGCCCTGATCGGGGCGCCGTTCAGCTCTCCCGCCGCAACAGGAAGAAGAACGGCCGCTCCTGGCCCTTGAGGTCCATCAGCCCCAGCAGGGTGTCGTCGTCGATCCGGCGGAAGACGTCGTTGATCGGCGCGTGGTCGTAGAGCATCGTGGCCGACTCCACACCCCGGTAGCGCGTGAGGCGCAGGCGGGCCCGCGACTGCCCCGTCGCCAGCAGTGGCATCAGCGCCTGGAACAGACGCCCCACCCAGGGCGCGCCCAGCCAGGGCATGCGCTCCAGAGCGCCCAGGCCCGGCATCAGCAGTCGCGGTTCAAGGCTGATCAGTTGTCCGCCGGCGCGGCGGAACACCAGCGGGTGCACGACCTCTGAGCTCTCGAAGCGTTTGCCATGCCAGTGGCAGTTCTCCAGCAGCCCATCGAAGGGATGGCCGGTGGCATAGCTGCTGCCCCGCCAGGCGCCGATCAGGCTCTCCTCCGCCACCGGCTCCAGCCGATCAAAGAGTTCCAGGGCCGCCTCGGTGCTCAGCGGGCCCGTTAGGAGCCGAGCGGTGGGCAACGGCTCTTGGCTGGGAGAGGTCATGGCTGCCGGCACCCTCTTCGGCTGCATGGCCCGAACGTTAGTGGGTGCTGGCGGAGGCTGAAGGATGCCGAGTTGCCGCGCTGGCTGGGTCGTCGCCTGGGCGCGAGGGTCCAAGGTGGTCTGCCTAGCTTGGACTCCAGGCGGAAACCAGCGCACCCATGCCGATCATCCGCGCCGACAACCTCTCCAAGACCTACCGGGTCGCCGACAAGCAGCCGGGTCTGCGCGGCACGCTGCGCCATTTCGTGGCGCGCCGCCACCGTGATGTGCCGGCGGTCACCGGGGTGAGTTTCCAGGTCGAACCTGGGGAGGTGGTGGGCTTTCTGGGCCCCAATGGCGCCGGCAAGACCACCACCCTCAAGATGCTCTCGGGGCTGATCCACCCCACGGGCGGCTCGGTGCGGGTGGCGGGCTTCGAGCCCGCCCGGCGCCAGGGCGCTTTTCTGAACCAGATCACGCTGGTGATGGGTCAGAAGCAGCAGTTGATCTGGGACCTGCCACCGCTCGATTCCCTGCGGGTCAATGCGGCCGTCTACGGCATCCCCGACGCTGTGGCCAAGCGCCGCATCGACGAGCTGGCGCAGATGCTCGAACTGGGCCCCGAATTGACGCGGCCGGTGCGCAAGCTCTCCCTGGGCGAGCGCATGAAGGCCGAGCTGATGGCCGCCCTGCTCCATCAGCCCGCGGTGCTGTTCCTGGATGAACCCACCCTGGGGCTGGATGTCAACGCCCAGGTGCGGGTGCGTGATTTCCTCGCTGACTACAACCGCCGCACGGGTGCCACCGTGCTGCTCACCAGCCACTACATGGGCGACATCACCGCCCTCTGCCCGCGGGTGCTGCTGATCCACCAGGGCCACCTGTTCCATGACGGCTCCCTCGAGGCCCTCACCGAACGGCTCGCCCCCCACCGCCAGGTGCGGTTGGAGCTGAAGCAGCCCCAGCCACGGGAGGCGTTCGCCGGTTACGGCAGCCTGGAGGAGTGCCAGGGGCACCAGGTGCGACTGCTGATTCCTCGCGAGGGCCTCACGGCCACGGTGGGTCGTCTGCTCACGGCCTTTGAGGTGGTGGATCTGGAGGTGAGCGAGCCGCCTGTGGAGGAGCTGATCGGGCGGCTGTTTCGCCAGGGATCGGTGGGGTGATCGTCTGACCAGCGATGGCTATGCTTACTCAGGTAAGACGTTCATCGTCGTGGCCGTTCTCTCCCCACAGGATTCCGACACCGGGGAGGGCGCCTTGGTCACCCTGTCCTCCAAGGGGCAGCTGGTGATTCCCGCGGCTCTGCGCCGCCGGCTGGGGCTTGGTCCCGGCTCCAGGCTCTCTCTGACCCTGGAGGGGGAAGGGTTGCGGCTGGAGGTCGAATCCGCCCCCAGGACCCACCGGGCCACGGAGGTGATCGGCTGCAGTGGCTACCGGGGGCCCGCGTTGCCGATCGAAGCCATGGACCCGGCGGCCTTTGCCGTTCGCCCCTGAATGGCACGTCCCGTCGCCCTCGACACCAACCTGCTGGTGCGCCTGGTCACCAACGACGACCCCGCCCAGGCCGCCCTCGCGGCGGCGGCGATCGAGGCCTCCGAGGCCTGTTTCGTGCCGCTCACGGTGTCCCTGGAATTGGAGTGGGTGTTGCGGGGGGCCTACAAGCTCGACAAACAGGCCGTGCTGGCCGCCTTCGCTGGACTGCTCAGCGTGCGACAGCTGCGCTTCGAGCAGGAGGAGCTGGTGCGGGGCGCCCTGGAGCTCCATCGCAAGGGACTCGATTTCTCTGATGCCCTGCACCACCAGGGCAGCGGCAGCTGTGCCGTGCTGCTGAGCTTTGATCGGAGCTTCGTGCGCCAGGCCCGGCACCTCAGCCTTGCGCCTCCCGTTCAACGTCCCCAAGCCCCCTCCGCTACGTGAGAGCCACCCTTCGAGCCGCCCGCCATGCCCTCCGTCTGGCCCGGGTGCTGTTGGGTAGCCAATACGCCTTGATGCTCGAGTACCGCGCCGAGATCGCCCTATGGGCGCTCTCCGGTGTGTTGCCGCTGATCATGCTCGGGGTCTGGAGCGGTTCGGGGGCCGCCGCTGATTCAGGCTTCAGCCCCCTGCAGCTGACGCGCTACTTCCTGGCGGCCTTCGTGGTGCGTCAGTTCACGATCATCTGGGTGATCCATGCCTTTGAGGAGGACAACCTCCAGGGCCGCCTCTCCCCCTACCTGCTGCAGCCGCTGCCGCCGTTGTGGCGCTACCTGGCCGCACACCTGGCGGAGCAGGCCACCCGGCTGCCCTTCGTGGTCGTGATTCTGGCGCTGGTGTTCCTGGTGCTGCCCCACACCTTCTGGTTGCCAACGCCTGCGACTTTCCTGCTGGCGGTGCTGGCCACCTTAATGGTGTTCCTGCTGCGCTTTTTGATCCAGAGCCTGATCACGATGCTCTGCTTCTGGAGTGAACGGGCCGCCGCCCTGGAGCGCCTGCAGATGATCCCCTACCTGTTCCTCTCCGGCCTGGTGGCGCCCCTGGACACCTTCCCCGAGGGCATGCGCGCCTTCGCCTACGCCACGCCGTTCCCCTGGATGATCGGCTTTCCGGCCCAGCTGCTCAGCGGTGGGGAGGTGAATCTGGCCCTCGGCTTCGGGGCCCTGCTGGGCTGGACGCTGCTGGTGTTTCCGTTCGTGCTGCTGCTGTGGCGCGCCGGCGTGCGCCGTTACTCGGCGATGGGGGCATGATGCCAGCACCAACGGCGAACTTGCGCTCGACGTTCAGACGCTATCGGCGCACCCTGCGGCGCTTCTGGGCCACCTCGCTCACGGCGGAGCTGGAATATCAGGCGAATTTCCTGATTGAGCTGCTTTCGGTGGGCGGCAACCTGGCGGGCAGTGTCTTTCTGCTCTCGCTGTTCTTCGCCAATGGCCGCAGCCTGGGGGGCTGGAGCTGGGAGCAGGCGCTGGTGGTGCTGGGGATCTACACCCTGCTTGATGGGATCACCAGCACCCTGCTGCAGCCGAACCTGAGCACGATCGTCACCCACGTGCGCACCGGCACGCTGGATTTCGTGCTGCTCAAACCGATCGACAGCCAGTTCTGGCTCTCGGCGCGCACGGTGTCGCCCTGGGGACTGCCGGGGGTGGTGCTGGGACTGACGTTGATCGTGGTGGCCGCGGCGCGCTCCGGCGCCCGAGCCGATCCGCTCACGCTGCTGAGTGTGTCCCTGCTGCTGCTCTCCAGCACCTTGATCCTGTATGCGCTCTGGTTCGTGCTGGCGGCCACCAGCATCTGGTTCGTGAAGGTCTGGAACGCCACCGAGGTGCTGCGTTCGGCTCTGGTGGCCGGCCGCTACCCGATCAGCGCCTATCCGGCGGCCCTGCGCACCTTCTTCACCGTGGTGCTGCCGGTGGCCTTCCTCACCACCGTGCCCGCCGAGGCGATCCTGGGCACGGGCAGCGCCCGCTGGCTGCTGGCCTCGTTGGTCGTGGCGGCGGCGGCGCTGGCCTTCAGCCGCTGGTTCTGGGGCTTTGCCCTGCGCTTCTACACCTCGGCTTCCAGCTGAAGACCAGCGTGCTGCGATCGGTCGCAGGCAAATGGGTAAGTCGACCCATTGCCTGCTGGTGGCGTCCGTCCGATGGTGATCTCAACCGCAGCACCTGAGCCTGCGGAGTCGTGATTCGGAGACCTCCATGGACGACACGCCGCCTAACCAGATGTCAGGAGCGCGCTGACGTTTCGGACCCCTGCTCCAACAGTCTCATTGGGATCTTGGGTCATCCGGCCGAGCCCTGTGCTCAATGGCCACCCACCGCACCGCTCCAGGTGCCCCGGGTCCAACGGACGACCACCGCTTGAACGTCATGGCCCCAGGGGCCTGCGCCAGCCACTCCGCCCCCTACGCCCAACCTGAGGATCGATCCATCGATCCGTTGCACAACTCTCAAGCCTCTGGCCCCGATGGGCCTCCAAATGGGCAAAGCCCGGTGACCCGCTCACCGGGCTTTGTTGTGGGACGGCTGGGGTGTCTGAGCGAAGGACTCAGTCCAGCCGCCGGCCCAGCAGCAGGTCGCGGGCGCCGTTGATCGCGGTCATCGTGTGGTGCTGGCCGCCGCGGTCGGGATGGTGCTCGCCGGCCGCCCGTTTCCAGGCCTGGGTGACCACGTCGCTGCTGAGGCGCCCCGCCAGGGCCAGGCCCAGCAGGTGCCGCGCTTCGATCGCCTCCAGATCCGGACTCTTGCCCAGGGGCGAGCGATCGGCCGCCGTCAGGCCCGTTCCCTTGCGCTTCCGCCCCTTGCCGCCCGCCACTTTCGGTGTCGCGGCGGCCTTGCCGCCGAAGCCTCTGGTGCTGGCCGCGTTGGAGCCGCTGGCCTGCTGGGCTGCCGGTTTCGGTTTCTGCCGAACGAGGGCCGGACTCATGGGGTGTTGCATCGTCGTGGGACCAGCATCCTCCATGGGCCGCGGCTGAACCACTGGGGTGGCTCAGGCGAGGTCACTCGATCTTCACCACATCCAGGGGGCCCTGTCCCACTTCGTTCAGTTCAAGCGCCGCCCGCAGGGCGGCCTCATGGGTGTGAAACAGATAGGCGTCCTTGCTCGAGGTGACCTCGGTGAGGTGTTGATCGTCTCCGCCGACGGTGAGATACACGCCCGTATCCAGCCGTTGTACGGCATAGCGCTCCGCCTGCGTGCAATCCATCGGATGGGCGGGGTCGATCTCGGGTGCCCAGAAGTGCATGGCGCTTGAACGGTGCCTATTAGAACCGTAATCACGCCCAGAGGAGGTGACCTTGAAACGTGATCAGAGTTCGGGTGAGGGATGGGGCCATTGGAACCCTGCCGGTCCTGCTTCCAGCGCGACGAAACAGGCGCCGTTCGCACCGCTGACGCTCCAGGGTCAGGGCCAGGCTCTCGGCTCAGATCGTCGTGAACCGCACCGGCATCACCGTGCCCATCCAGTCGATCGAGGTGGTGTGCAGGTTGTAGTAGGCGGCCTCCACCTGCAATTTGCCTTCGCGCATGCGGTCGGTGAGCAGCACGCTCGAATCCACCAGGTTGCGGGCGGAGTTGAGCGTGTGGTGGCGGCAGGCCTGCTCCAGGTCGTCGCTCACCCCCAGGCTGTTGAGCTCCATGCGCAGTTGCCCCACCACCTGGGCCAGGTTCGGGGTGAGGGTGAGCTTCGGGTTGAGGGCCGCCTGCACCGCCCCGCAGCGGTCGTGGCCCAGCACCACGATCACGGGCACCCCCAGGTGGCCCACGGCGAACTCCAGCGAGGCGATCGCCGCCGTGAACGACATGGTGCCGGCGTTGCGCACCACGAACAGATCGCCGAAGCCGGTGTCAAACAGCAGCTCCACCGGCACGCGCGAATCGGCGCAGCCCAGCACCGCCGCCATCGGGTGCTGGGCCTCCTCGAGCTCCAGCATCCGGCGCCGGTCGCTGTGGGGATGGAGCGAATGACCATCGAGGAAGCGTTGATGACCCGCCCGCAGCCCGTCAAGAACCTGATCCGGTGAGAAGGGGTTCTCGCCGGTCTGCGGCTCGAGCGACGGCTGGTCGATGGGTGACTGACCTGTGGCCCACTGACCTGCAGCCGACTGACCTGCGGGCGACTCCATGGGCCCCGTGGCGGGTGTCGGGGCGATCGTCACGGCGGAGCGGCGGTTGCGGCGATTGTCGCCCTGGCCTCGGGCCGCCGCTGCCTTGGTGAGCACCGACGGACATGCCGGCTGGGGAGTCATGCCAGGCTCGCCAGCGTCGCTTGTCCCGTCGCTCGCCCCGGATGCGCCAACCACTGGCGGTGCTGCCCCGCGAGGTGTGGCTGATCGGCCTGATCAGCCTGGTCAACGATGGCGCCAGCGAGCTGATCTACCCGCTGCTGCCCCTCTATCTCAGCTCCGTGCTGATGGCGGGGCCCCGGGCCCTGGGGCTGATCGAGGGTGTGGCGGAGGCCACCGCCAGCCTGCTCAAGCTCGTCTCCGGCGTGGTGGTCGATCGCACCCGCAGGACCAAGCCCTGGATCGTGGGCGGCTACGGGCTGGCGGCCCTGGCCCGCCCCCTGATCGCCCTGGTGGCCTCCTGGCCGGCGTTGCTGCTGCTGCGCTTCCTCGATCGGGTCGGCAAGGGCCTGCGCACCTCCCCCCGTGACGCCCTGCTGGCGGGCTGCGTCGGAGCCGACCAGCGCGGGCTGGCCTTCGGGGTGCACCGCGCCATGGACAACGCCGGCGCCGTCATCGGTCCGCTGGTGGCGGCACTGTTGCTGGCCCAGCAGGTGCCCCTGCGCCAGATCATCCTCGGGGCCGCCCTGCCCGGGGCCCTGTGCGTGGCCCTGGCCCTGAGCCTGCGGGAACGCCCGGGGCCTGCTCCCCGAACCGCGCCGGCGGCGGCTCCCGCCGCTCGCTTCGACTGGCGGGTGGGATCCCTGCCGCCTGAGCTGCGCCGCTACCTGGCGGTGGTGGCCCTGTTCACCCTGGGCAACTCCTCCAACCTGTTCCTGCTGCTGCGGGCCCAGGAGCTGGGGGTGCCCCCCGCCCAGGTGCCGCTGCTCTGGGCGGCGGTGTCAGCGGTGGCGATGCTGTTTTCGGCCCCGCTGGCGGGCTGGTCGGATCGGGTGGGCCGCTGGCAACTGCTGGTGGGCGGCTACGGCGCCTACGCACTCTTCTATCTGCTGCTCGGCAACTTGAGGCTGGGGGGCATGGCCCTGTTTGCCCTGTTCGGGTTCTATGGCCTGTTCATGGCCGCCACCGAAGGGGTGGAGAAGGCGCTGGTGGCGGATCTGGCCCCGCCGGAGCAGCGGGGCCGCGCCTTCGGCTGGTTCAACCTGACCACCGGGGCCCTGCTGCTGCCGGCGTCGATCCTGTTCGGCTGGCTCTACCAGGCGGCCAGCCCAGCGGCGGCCTTCGGCTTATCCGCCAGTTGCTCCCTGGCGGCCGCCCTGCTGCTGGCCCGGTTCCGACCAGGCGCCGGAGGCGCCTTGGCCTCGCCCTGATCAGCCTTCGCCCCCTTCGCCGCCCTCGCCGCCTTCCTTCCCCTCGTCGTGAGCCTTGGCGCCAGGGGTTTTGGCGGCGTGGGGCTTGGCCGTGGGGGCCGACTGATCGGGGGCAGTCGCTTCGGGTTTGGCGTTCTCCGGGGCCATGGTCGGTTCGGGGGTCTTGCCGCAGGCGCTGACCCCCGCCACCAGGCCGGCGGTGGCCAGGAACAGGGCGAGGCTGGAACGGGGGGGCATGGGCGTGGGTGAGGAGTTGAACCCATTGTTGGCTGTTGCCGCCCCGGAGCCCCCACCGATGTGACGATGGCCTGTGCCATTGGTGACCGGGCTGACCAGGGTGGGTTCAGCTGGGGGGATCGATGGGATCGGAGTTCGCTCGTCGCCTGCGCCAGTTCCTGGCCCTGTTCGTGGTGTTCGTGCTCAGCGCCGATCTGCCCTTGCGCGTGTTTCACCTGGCCCAGCATCTGATCTGGCGCGGGCCGGGTTTCGCGGCCGCCAGCTTCGAACATGGCTGGCAACTGCTGGCTGTGGCGGGGGCGTTGGTCTGTGCCCTCTACTTCGCCCAGGAGCACCTGGGCAGCCGGCGCCTGGTGGCGTCCTACCCGCCCAGCGAGCCCGTGCCCCTGGCCCTCCACGGGCTCGGGCTGCTCTCGGGGCTGATCACGTTGCTCGTGGGTCGCTGAGGGCGGGCTCGCCCAGCGCAGCGGTGCCCAGGGAGCTGACGTAGGCGGGATCCTCGCTGCCGAACAGGCGATCGAGGTGGGTGAAGTAGAGGCCGAAGTGCACCGCCGGGCGCCTGTGGTGCAGGGCATGGTGGCTGGGCCCGATCAACCAGCGGCCCAGCCAGTGGTGCGGAAAGGCCGTGGGCAGCCGGTCCAGGCCCAGGTGGTTGACCACAGCCCAGACGGTCATGGTGGTGAGCACGGCGATCAGGGTGATCGGGTGCAGCGGGATCAGGGCCACCACCGCGAGCAGGAAGAGGGCCTGCACCGCCGCTTCGGGGGGATCGAAGGCGAAGGAGGTCCAGGGGTTGGGGCAGCGGGAGCGGTGGTGACCCCGGTGCATCCAGGGGTAGAGCGCGCTCAGGTGGACGAGCCGGTGGGTCAGATAGAACCAGGCGTCCTGCAACAGCAGCACCAGGAGGTAGCTCGCCAGGCCGTAGGCCAGGCCGCCCAGGGGCTCCGGCACCTCCGTGTAGAGGCGGGTCAGCCCGTGGCGATGGGCCGCCAGCAGGACCAGGGTGGCCAGGGCGAACACCCCGGCCGAGAGCACCGAGAGGACGATGTCGCGGCGGATCGAGACCGCCGAGGGTCGTTGTGGTGGCGCCTGGGGGATCGCTTGCGGGGTGGCGCCGGGGCGGTAGAGCAGCAGGTAGGAACCGCCGGCCACCAGGAAGTAGCGGGCCAGGATCAACCCGAACACGATCAGCCCGTCGATCAGCGGTGTGAACCCCTGAACTCCCATCGAAAAAACCATGTCCGCCATGTCCGCCAGCCCACCCATCCCATCGATCCCCACCGTCAAGGCCATCCCTGCGCTCCGCCCGGCGCCCCCTTTGCGGCCAAGCTAGGCGCGGATTCACACCACAACGGCCTCCTCTGCCAACGGGCCAAGCTCACCAGCCCTTTCCCCTGCGCTCGCCATGGCTCTCGATCCACTCACCCTGTTCGGCGTGGTGGCCGTGGCCGTGATGCTGATCGCCTACGCCCTTGAGGAGCGCGCCCCGTTCTGGGTGCTGGTGTTCGCCGCCGGTTGCCTGGCCTCGGGGGTCTACGGGCTGCTGGCGGGTGCCTGGCCGTTCGCGGTAGCGGAGGGGATCTGGTCGCTGGTGGCGCTGCGGCGCTGGCGCAGACGCACGGGACTGGCCCGCCGAGGCGGCTGAACGGCCCGGCTGGCCTGCGGGCCCTAGGGGGCCAGGCGCTCGATCGCCCAGGCCTCCTCGCCGTTGCTGCGCCCGTAGCGGAAGCGGTCATGGAGTCGGTTCTCCCTTCCCTGCCAGAACTCCAGTTCACGGGGAACCACCCGGAAGCCGCCCCAGAAATCGGGCAGGGGCACCTCACCTCCGGCGAACTTGCGCCGCAGTTCCTCCCACTTCAGCTCCAGGATCGTGCGCGAGTTGATCACCTCGCTCTGCTGGGAGACCCAGGCCCCGAGTCGGCTGCCGTGGGGCCGCGAGGCGAAGTAGGCGAGGGATTCACCCAGGCTGATGCGCTCGGCGCGGCCGATCACCCCCACCTGGCGCTCGAGCGCGTACCAGGGAAACAGCAGGCTGACCTGGGGGCAGGCGGCGATGTCGGTGGCCTTGCGGCTGCCGTAGTTGGTGAAGAACACGAAGCCCCGCCCGTCGAAGGCCTTGAGCAGCACCGTGCGTGAACTGCAGCGGGACCCATCGCTGGTGGAGAGCACCATCGCGTTGGGTTCCGGCAGCTCGGCGGCGCTGGCCTCGGCGAGCCAGCGGCGGAACTGGGCCATGGGATCGGCCGCCAGATCAGCCCGGCGCAGTCCGGCCAGGCGGTACTCCCGGCGCAGGGAGGCCACATCAGTGCTGCTGGTGCCGGCGGGATCCATCGTTGGCTGTGGCTGTTGGATCGCCCCAGCCACCGTAGGTCGATCTCCGCCGGCGCCAGGCGGCCTGGGGCTGGCGGAGTGGTCGGGTTGGTGGAAGGCTTTTCACCCGGGTGATCAGCGGTTGCAGGCGGCTGCTGGGCACGATGCGGCAAACCGTGCGGCCCCGGCGCGGGTTTCCCCCTTCCCCTGGCGTCCCTCTGCCTGCAGATTGGTCCCTAGGTGAGTGCATGCGATGGAATGGACGCCCAGGGCCTACGGCCACAAACTTGGAAATCTGCTGGTGCGCTGGGGCTCAGCCCTGCAGGCCCAGCCTGCCCCTGAGACCCAGCCTGAGGCCCAGCCAACGGACCAGGCCCAGCTTTTGATGGCGGACCCGCTCCCCGGCGCGCTGGAGTCCGCCGGCCCCAGTGCGGCGCCGATCCCGATGCGGCCGGGGGTGCGCCTGCCGCTGTCGATGGAGCGGGCGGTCCAGAGCCGCAATCTCTCGGTGCTCAAGCGCGAGGCCACCGATGCCCTGGCGGCCCTTGGCTCGGCCCATGCCCTGGTGACCTCGGCGCGGCTGGCCCAACTCCAGGGACTGCACCAGGCCCTGGAGCTCGGGAAGGTCTCCGAGCAGGATCTCAATGCCGCCGCGATCGACTACCAGGCCTGGCAGCACGACCAGGTGCGGCTCTTTGATGTGTTGCGTCTGGTGGCCGGGATGCAGGTGCCCAGCGGTCGCACCTTCGATCAGATCGACCCCCGCTTGCACAAGGCGGCCAAGCACCATCTGTCCTCGCTGTCGATCGAATACCAGCGCTCGCTGCTCTCCGAGCAGTTCCGCGGCAGCCTGCCTGCGGCGGAGGAGGACGGCACAGGCCACGACTGATCGGCCCCAGGCGCCATGCTGCACCGAGGCAAGCGCAGAGAACGATGAGCCACGACGCTGGACGCAGCGAGGGGCACCGCTCCCACCGCGCCGGATGGCTGCGTGCCGTGGTGCTGGGGGCCAATGACGGCATCATTTCGGTGGCCAGCCTGGTGGTGGGCATCGCCGCCTCCGGGGCAGCCAAGGAGCAGGTGCTCGTGGCGGGGGTGGCGGCCACCGTCGCCGGGGCGCTGTCGATGGCGGCGGGGGAATACGTCTCGGTGCAATCCCAGGCCGACACCGAGCGGGCCGACCTGGCCAAGGAGCGCCAGGAACTGGCCCTCGATCCTGCTGGTGAACTCGCCGAGCTGACGGAGATCTACATCCGGCGGGGCCTCGATCACGGCCTCGCCCGGCAGGTGGCCGAGCAACTCACGCTCCATGACCCCCTGGGCGCCCATGCCCGCGATGAGCTGGGCCTCAACGAGATTCTGCGGGCCCGGCCGATCCAGGCCGCGCTGGCATCGGCCGCCAGCTTCGCCATCGGCGCCAGCCTGCCGCTGCTCACCCTTGAGCTCACCCCCGCCGGGCGGATCACCGAGCTGGTGACGATCAATGCGATCGTCGCCCTGGCGCTGCTGGGGGGGCTGTCGGCCTCGATCGGCGGCGCCTCCCTCTGGCGCGGTTCCCTGCGGATGCTGTTCTGGGGCACGTTCGCCCTGGCGCTCACGGCCGCGGTGGGGCGGCTGTTCGGTGCCGCCGGCTGAGCTCAGGGTGGCGGGGGCGCCGCCAGGGCGCTGGCGGCGATCAACAGCGAGGGGGCCAGGGGCCGGTGCTGCCGCAGCTTCGGGCTCCACACACGGCCGCTGTTCAGTTCCCGGGTGCTGGCGAGCACCAGGTCCTGGCCCTCCAGCAGCTGCAGGGACTCCAGCGGCACGGTGAGATCGGCGCGAAAGAAATGGGCGACGCGCGCCGGGTTGCTGTGGCGGAACCAGAAGGGCAGCTCCCCGGCCTGCCAGTTGATCTCCTCGAGCAGTTCACGGCGCAGGGCCTGCTCGGGCGTTTCGCCCGGATCCAGATGGCCGCCGAACAGCCCCCAGTGCCCCGGCGCGACGATGCCCGGGAGGTCGTCGCGGAGCTGCAGCAGCCAGCGGCCCTGCCGTTCGAGCATGGCGATCGCCACTTCGACTCCCAGCGGCGCAGGCTCCATCAACCCAGGGCCGCCTTCGGGGGTTCGGGCAGGGAAGGCGGCTTCTGGGGTTGAAACAGCGGCAGCAGGCTTGTGATCCCGATCATCACAAACGACAGCGCCCCCACCAAGGCCAGCAGCCGCAGGCCCAGGGGCATGCCGCGATCAACGGCCCAGTCATCGGGATCCTGGTCGGGGGGCAGGGATGGCAAGGCGTGGGCGCGGAGCTGGCGACCAGCCTGGCAGGGGGCTTGCCGCCATGGGCCAAGTTCCAGCCGTGGTGGCTACCATGGGTCACTACCGGATCCGGGCCTCCGATGGACACCGCACGTCTGTTTCAGTCGGGCCGCAGCCAGGCGGTGCGGCTGCCGAAGGACTACCGCTTCAGCGGCAACGAGGTGGTTGTGAAGCATTTCGGCAACGGTGTGCTGCTGCTGCCGATCGATGACCCCTGGCAAACCCTGGAGGCAGGGCTGGCAGCCTTTGAGCCGGGGTTCGTGATCACGCGCGAGCAACCCGAGGAGCAGATCCGGGAAGCGATCAGCCCATGATCTTGCTCGATACCAACATCTGCATTTACATCATCAATGCCAAACCAGCAGCTGTACTGGAGCGGTTCAAGAACTACCGACTTGGAGAGATTGGCCTCTGCAGTGTGGTAGCTGCCGAGCTGGCCTTTGGTGTTGCCAAGAGCGGATCGGCACGCAACCGTCAGGCTCTGGAGATGTTTCTGGCCCCACTAACGATCCTGCCCTTTGACGAGCGCGCCGCCTGGGCCTACGGCGACCTGCGTGCGGAGCTGGAACGCAGGGGTACACCGATTGGTTCACTCGACACGATGATCGCGGCCCATGCCCTGAGCCTGCAGGCCACGCTGATCACCAACAACACCCGTGAGTTTGCCCAAGTGCCCGGTCTGCATGTTGATAACTGGGCACCAACGGCGTAAGGCGCCGCACAGGCGCTTTGACCTCCACAGGATTCGGATCAGCAGGGCCGCCAGCGCTTCTCGTGCTCCAGCCATCGAACCTCTTGCCTCTCCACAGCTCTTGCCAGACCGGACCGATGGCGCGGTTCTGGCTGGGTGGTTCACCAACCCCCCAAAGGGCTTGACCGGTCCAGCCGTCTGCGCCTGATTTGGAACAGATTGGGGCCATTGCAGAGGTGGGTGTTGTCACTGACGGCCGTGCACTGGCTCTGGTCTGTGGACTGGGGCTGCTGGCGCAGGCATCGCCTGTCCGCACCGACGAGGTGATCGGCCGTCCTGGCGACGGCGGGGTCATCACGGTGCGGCCAGCCACGCAGCACGACAGCCGCCAGGGTCTGGGGCGATTCGTGGGCATCTCCGGTGCCAACAGCGGGGCCCGCACACTCTCGCTCAACCGCATCGTCATACCGCCCGGTGCCAGAGCAAGGGCTCATCGCCACCGCAACTACGAGACGGCGATCTATCTGCTGCAGGGAACGGTGGAAACCCGCTATGGCGCCGGCCTGCGCCAGCGGGTGGTGAACCGCGCCGGCGATTTCATCTTCATTCCAGCCGATCTACCCCATCAACTGGTGAATCTCAGCGCCACGGAGCCAGCGATCGCCATCGTCACCCGCTCCGACCCAAACGAGCAGGAAAGCGTGGAGCTGCTCGACGATGCCGGTCTGCCCCTGCCAGCTGACCACCAGCACGGTCCCGCCCATCCCTGAGTAGATCTGCGGCTAAAGGGTTGGAGCGTCTCTGCTCACGAAAGAACGTCCATCTTCAGCAGAGCCGCAGCCTGCTTGAGCCGGCGATCGAAGCAGGCAAAGGTCAGCGGTTGTTCACTGTTGATCTGCAGTTCATGGGCTGCTGCCAGCTGCACGCTGTCGTAGCCACGCAAGGCAAAGACATCAGCAAACCGCCCGGCTGTCTCGACGAGGCTCTGGCTGACCTCGACGATCGTGCAGAGCGGCCAGCTCTGGATCAGTTGCTCGCGGGCCTGCTCGAGCATCACGGCGTCGCCGGGCACCTCTCGCTGCCGGCGGGCCATGCCCGCCATGACTTCTGCCCAGGTGATCCGGCACACCGCAATCGCCTCAGCTTCCATGCTGGCTTGCAGCATCTGATCGGAGCCGGGCTCGCTGATCAGCAGCTTGATCAGCGCACTGGTGTCACAGAACAGGATCACCGGCTCAATCCCGGTCTTCCAGCACGATCTCACTCACGAGCTTGCCGCTATCGTTCAACTTCACCGGCGGTGGAAAGACCGGCTTCTGGCCGCTCCAGGTGATGACGCAGGCATCGATCGCTTTCTGCAGCGGATGCGGCGAGGAGGATGGATCTGGCTGCTTCACAGCGGTGATGCGGGCAATGGGTCTGCGATGGGAGGTGACCTCCACCACCTCACCGGCCTGAGCGCGGGCCAGCCACTCAGAGAGGTGGGTCTTGAGATCCCGCACCGACACCTGCTTTGCGACCACATCAGCCATGGGCACTGCTGTTTTTGTGACTACATTAGACGGTTGGCTAGGACTGCGGCGCTCCGACGTCCTCACTGACTCAAGTGCGCCGCTGGAGACGATCGTCGCCTGCGTGATTGATCTGGTTCAGTCTTCGTTGTCGCCTGACATGCGACATTCCATCGGTTATCCCGCTGCGGCCCAATCTTCCAGGGCCAGCCCCTCGATGCGGGCGAATTCACGCCCGTTGTGGCTCACCAGGGTGGCGCCAAGGGCCAGGGCGTGGCAGGCGATCCAGAGATCGTTGCCGCCGATGGGTGTGGCCTGCCGCTTGAGGGTGGTGGCCTGCACGGCGTAATGGCGGCAGATGGCAGGGCCATCGGGATAGAGCACCGGCACCTGCCGGGCCAGGGCCTCGAGCTGCAGGAGGGTGGTTTCGCGGCGCTGGCTGCCCTCGGCACCGCGCAGCAGTTCGGCCCAGGTGATGAACGACATCGCCAGGCTGTCGTCATCGGCGAGCTGATCGATGCGCTCAGCTACCTGCGGCGGCCGGTTCTTGATCAGGTCGATGAGGATGTTGGTGTCGAGCAGGTAGATCAAAGGGTCTCCCGGTCCTGCACCGCGCTCGGACTTGCCTGCTGCGCTTCCAGGCTGGCCACGAAGCTGGGTTCAAAGCCCGCGAGGGTGTCGAGCAGGGCCTGGCCACGCTGGGCCGGGCAGGGGTGAATGATCAGATCACCGCTGGGGCTGCGGGTGATCTGCACCCGGTCGGTGGTGAGGCGGAACTCGGCGGGGATGCGCACGGCCTGGCTGTTGCCGTTCATGAACACCCGGCTGGGAAGCACGTCCATGGGCTGCCGACTTGTGTGTACGAGTGTGTGGATACACTCTAGTCGAACGACCGTGGCCGTCTCGCGCTTGGGCTGCCGTGGCCTGCGCGGGGGGCCTGGCCGGTGCCGGTGCGCTTCGGGGGGATCGCGCCCGCCAACTGCCAGCGGCGTTCTGCGCCACCTGGGCCCATGGGGTGCTGGTCCTGGAGTTCACGCGGGTGCCTGCTGGTTCAGGTGCTCAGCGGCCGCTTCCTCCTTCAAGGATTCAGGCGCTCCTCGGTCCAGCCGTCGTCTCGGCGCCAACGCCGGCGCTGGTGCGGATGATCCCGTAGCTCCAGCAACTCCACCTGCGCCAGTTCGATGCGCAGCAGCTGGAAATGCTCGGGCAAGGGAGTGCCGTCCGCTAGCTCTGATGGGAACCCCCCTGAGGCATCGAACGCTGCTCCCGGTTCGGGCCAGCCCCAGAGCGCGCGTCCTGCGGGGGTGAGACCTTGCCAGTGCCGAAGACGCTCATCCCATTCCAGGTCAGTGGGCAAGGTCAGAACGTCCCCGCGCAGGCGGAACTGACAGCGGGCTTTGGGCAGCAGCCAGCACAGCTCAACGGCGGGCTGCTGCCGGAGCTCAGCCGGTTTGGCGCTGCGGCCATCGGTGAACAGATCCAACGCGGCGCCATCGGCCCAGCCCCGGAAGACCAGGGTGCGCACCCGTGGGGTGCCATCGGGGGCCACAGTGGCGAGCTGCAGCCAGCGGGCCGCTGGTGATCTTCCTTCCCGCTCGCGGGCCCCGCGCAGCAGCGGCCGCCATGGCGGCAGCGCCGTCATGCCGCTTGCGCTGGGCGGCGGTTCAGGGCCAAGGCCCCAGCGGCGAGGGTCGCCAGACCCAGGGCGCCCGAGGCGGCCTTGATCTGGACCCGAGCCTTGATCAGCAGGGTGAGCAGCAGCAGCACCATGGCCTGCAGGCCGGCGATCTTGGCGGCCGTGAGGGGGCAGAAGGGGCTGGGCAGCAGCATTGGAGAGAAGCGATGGCCCAATCCTGGCGAGGTAGCCCAGTCGCCGTGCCAGCAAAAGGTAGTTGGGGGAACCCTGCGCCAGGCCGTGACAGGTGACGGCAGCTGCGGAGCCGAAGCAGCAGAGCCGCCTCTGATCTCAACTGGGTGGCGGCCTGGCCGGTGCCGGTGAGCTTCGGGGGGATCGGGCCTGCTATCTGCAGGCGATCGATTGAATCCCGCGAGGAGCTGGGGGCTGTGCTGGTGGGTGATCGCCTGGAGATCGGTAGCGAGATCGAGAGCCATGCCGCTGTTCTGGGCCACTGGATTGGGCTGCTCAAGGAATCACCAAAGGTGCTGTTTCAGGTGCTCAGCGAGGTCCGACAGGCGGCGGAATTGATTTGCCCGGAGAAGGGTGCGATTCAGGATGTGGAGTAGCTGCTGGTCGGCCAAGTTCACCTGTCGATCCAATCCTTCGGCGAGATCCTGCAATCCCAGCCCTCCCGACAGCTGTGCGTGCTGACTGCCGCCTTCCTTGCTGCTTTGGTAGCTGCTGGCTCGCACCAGATCCGGTGAGGCCCATGGTGGTGATGCATCAATCAGCTGGACCCTGACGTTCAATCTGAGGTCAGCCAGAGCAAGAAGGCGCTGGTGTCCGACCATTCAGCGCAGGTGTTCACTTCGCGACCAGTATTCCCATCCATAGACGTATGACCTTGGCGCCGCAACTCCTGCATGCGTTCATAAGCACCAATCGCCGTGCTGCCGGGCTGCGGCCCCCTCTGCCGGCACAGCTTGATGCATCGGGCTTAAACTGAATCATGGGCGAAGTCACTGACTGCGACATGCGGCGGGAGGGAACTCTTAAGGCGCCCATGCCCCCCTTGCCCCGTTCCCATGATCTGGATTGGCTGCGGTTGTTGGCTGTCTTGCTGCTGATCGCTTTTCACTCAGCTGCTGTGTTCTACGAAGGGGAACTGGGCCGTTTCTATGTGGTCAATGCACAAAGCAGTGCCGGCCTGGGTGTGTTCATCCATTTCGTGTACCAGTGGCACATGCCACTGTTTTTCTTTCTGGCCGGTGCAGCCAGCTGGTATTCCCTTCAGACCCGCACCCATGGGGAGTACCTTCGCCAACGTCTGCGGCGGCTTCTGGTGCCCCTGCTGATTGGAATTCTGGTGCTTGTTCCACCTCAGGTGTATGCACACGAGCTGCAGGCTGGCCGAGAGAAGGGCAACTTTCTGGAGTTCTACCCCCACTTCTTTGCTGGAATCCGACCGGCCGGTCTGTTCGAATGGGCCCATCTCTGGTTTCTGGCCTATCTGCTCGTGATCTCGATCGTTTGCCTTCCGCTCATGCTGAAGCTCAGCGAGCTCACCGCGGTGAGCGTCAGGCTTCCGCTGGATCCAATCACCCAAGGCGTGGGATCCTTGATCCTCCTGGCCGTGCCATTGATGGCGGTCGAGGCCCTGTTACGCCCCCACTGGATCGGCTTTCAGAACCTCTACGACGACTGGGCTAATCTACTGCTCTATTTTCTATACTTTCTCTATGGCTATCTGTTCTGCTGTCGCACCGGGCTGTGGTCGGTGCTGGATCAGCACAGGTGGCTCCTCTGTGCCACGGCCGGGCTGGGAATGGCGCTCCTGCTGGCCCTTGAAATCACCCAGCGGGCGCCGGAGCGTGCCTACTCGGCGCCTTACATGATCTATCAGGCCTTTCGAGGTTTCAACAGCTGGTGCTGGGTCCTGGCCCTGCATTCTCTGGCACGGCCCTATCGCACGAGCAGCCACCCCATCCTGCTCTATGGCAATCGAGTGGCCTTTTCCATCTATCTATTTCACCAACCTCTGGTTGTGATGGTCGCCTTCATTGTGGTGCCGCTCTCTCTGGCGATTGCTGCAAAGTTCGTGCTGATCAGCTTGGTCGCTCTGGTGCTCAGTGTGGGCCTCCATGAGGCACTGACCCAGCGCTAGCACCGTGCCCATGGGATGGCTCCCGATCAGCATCCATTCCAATGGCTCCAGCCTCACCAATTCCACGGCGGTAGGCTCCCAAACGAAGTGACCAATCCTATGGACGATGCTTGTTAAAATGTCTGGTTATTGTGATGGTTGTGATGTCCGCATGGCAGCAAACTGCGCTCATCGAGTGCGCCTGCCATCGATGCAGACGTGCCGCTGATGCGTCCCGCACTGGTGTACCACCCGGCTTATTCCGTGCCACTGCCGAGCAGTCATCGCTTTCCGATGGCGAAGTTCAGGCTGTTGAACGAGTATCTGCTCCGGCACGATCTGGCCCATCCCGAACAGTTCCATGCACCGATGCCGATCTCCCGCCGGGAGCTCGAGCTGGTTCACAGCAGGCCGTATCACGAAGCATTCTCCCGCGATCAACTCAACCCGGCTGAGCAGCGGCGGATCGGCCTGCCCGCCACCGGGCCCCTGGTGCGGCGTAGTTGGCTGGCCGTGGGGGGCACCCTTCTCACGGCAAGGCTTGCCCTGCAGCAGGGACTGGCCTGCCATCTGGCTGGTGGGACCCACCACGCTTTCCCGGATTACGGAAGCGGGTTCTGCATTTTCAATGACGTCGCCGTGGCCGCACGGGTTCTGCTGGCCGAGGGAGCGGTGCGCCAGGTGATGGTGATTGACCTGGACGTGCATCAGGGGGATGGCACCGCTGCGATCTTTGCCGGTGACCCGCGCGTGTTCACGTTGTCGGCCCACGCCGCCAGCAACTTTCCCCTGCACAAGCAGACCAGCGACCATGACCTGCCCCTGGCCGATGGGCTGGACGATGACGCCTATCTGGCAGCGGTAGGGGGAGGGATCCCTGAACTGCTGGAGCAGGTGCAGCCTGATCTGGTGCTCTACAACGCCGGCGTCGATCCCCACCGCGACGACCGCCTGGGCCGGCTTTCCCTCAGCGACACCGGTCTGCTGCTGCGCGACCGGATGGTGCTGGAGCTTTGCCTCAGGCGGCGCATCCCTGTGGCCACGGTGATCGGCGGCGGCTACGACGCCTTGGAGCCTCTGGTCGAGCGCCATTCCCTGGTGTTCCGCGCCGCGGCAGAGACGGCTCGGCAGCTGAGGCTCTAGGGCTGGTCCAGCTGGAGCCCATGGGCTGAGGGCCGGGCTGGTGGCGCGCAAGGCCCTCACCTGACCCCAGGCAGGGGGCGGCAAGATCGGCCTACACCCTGGCCCCTGAGTCGGTGCGCTCCCATGCCCTTCCGCTACCGCCGCAGCGCCCGTCTGGGCCCGTTGCGCTTCAACTTCGCCAAAACAGGCCTCAGCTCGATCTCGCTCGGTGGTCCTGGGGCCTCCTTCAACATTCCCGTAGCGCGCTCCGGCGGCGCCCGCACCACGGTGGGGTTGCCCGGCACCGGGCTGAGCTGGAGTGTCGAGGCTGGCCCCGCAGAAGACCTGCCCAACAGCCGTCGCCTCAGGCCCGGCCAGCTGGATGCACTCAAGGCGAGCTGCCTGAATGTGCTGCACCAGCAGCTGTTCCAGCCCGGCGGCATGGGAGCGAAGCTCTGGGAGCTGAACCTGGTGAGCCGTTTGTTGAACGATTCCTCCATCGGTGAGCGCACCAGCGGGCTGCTGACGGTGATCGAAACCGCCGAGGCGATGGAGGCCTACCTGCTGCGGGCCCAGGGCCAGGACGACTTGAAGCGCAGGGCCAAGCGCTGCGTCGAGGCGGTTCAGGAGGCGCACCGGCAGGCCAGGATCCGGGGCTGGCCGAGTCAGGCATAAACCCCTATGGCTCCTGCCAGAGGGCCGGACGATGGTGAGTGCATCGACAACCGGGAGGCTCCAAAGCATGGAAGACACCCCACCTGAGCATCAGCCAGGAGCGCGCTGACGATCCGGTCCCTGCTCCAACACTCTCGACGGATCACTGACTTCCCCGGCGTGTGACGTTGTCGCCGTCCACTGCACCGTTAACGGCCTCGCCTCAGGTGCCAGCGTCAGCAGCTCCGCCCCCACCAACCCAACTGCTTCAGAGCCCAGTGGCCTCGTCACCGGGCTTTGTCGTGAGCACGCTCCCGATCAGCCACGACAACCTCGCCGAGCTCACAGCCCCTTTCCAGCACCGCTTCATTGGTGGTGTATGGCCGCTCAACAAGATCACCAATCAGGGCAAGCAACCACAGCCGCTTGTTCTCTGGGTCGTCGTCTGTGGGGAACGGCTTGCTATGAGAGCTGCAGCGGCGCCATCGCCAAGGCCAGCGGCCGTTGGCCGTAAGCAGGCCCGCTATTCTTACTTGGTAATACTCCTTGGCGTTCGGTCGTGGATCCCTCCAGCACCAGCTCGATGACCAGCAAGGGGCAGGTCACCATCCCCAGTGCCCTGCGCCAGCAACTCGGTCTGGCCCGGGGCAGTTGCGTCAGCTTCCAGCTGGTGGGCGACCACATCGAACTGCGGCCCTGGCGGCCGCAGCAGCCCCTGCCCGCCAGCGGCTTCGGACTGCTCAAAAGCCAGCGCTCGCCCGTTCCGGTCGACTTCGATGCCGCCAGCCTGCTGCGGCCATGATCGGGCTGGACACCAATGTGCTGGCCCGCTACTTCGTGGAGGAAGCCAGGGGCGATGCCGCCACCGAAGCCCAGCGTCAGGCGTCTCGCCAGTTGATCGAATCCGGCCAGGATCTGTTTCTGCCCAAGACCGTGACCCTGGAACTTGAGTGGGTGCTGCGGGGCTACTACGGCTTCCCGGTGGAGCAGGTGCTGCAGGTGTTGGATCAGCTGCTCAGCCACCCCTGCCTTGAGATCGAAGACCGCCCGGACCAGGAGCAGGCGGTGGCCGGCCTGCGCTCCGGTCTTGATTTCGCCGACGCCCTGCATCACGCCAGTTGCCGCCACTGCGAGACGATCGCCTCGTTTGATGATCGTGGTTTTGCCCGGCGCATCCGCCAGCTCAACCTGTCGCCCCGCGTGGTGGTGCCGTAGCCAGGCCCTCGCCATCGGATCGGGCTTCAACCTATGGTCACGACGACGGCTCTCGCGATCGTGCTCCCTGCTGTCGTTGTTCCCAGTCCCATCGGGGTTGTTGGGTGGCTGGGGGCGCTGAGCGGCCAGGCCTCCAAGATCGTCTGGAACGACAGGCCTAGGATCCCGCCTCCGACGTTGCCCTCCCTGGTGCATGGTCCGCCTTCTGCTCGCTCTGGCCATCGCGACGCTGCTGCCAGCTCCGATGCTCCCGGCCGCAGCAGAACCGCCCCAGGCCGATCCGCCCACCGCTGCGACGACAGCAACCCCCACCGAAGCACCCAGCCAAGCGCCGAGCGCAGCCGAAACCACAGCCCAGAGCGAGGGCCTGGCGGCGGCGGCCCAGAACCCGATCGCCAACCTGGTCAGCCTTCCCTTTCAGTACAACCTCACCCCGGGCCTCGGGCCGAACGGTGCGGACAGCCTGAATGTGCTCAACATTCAGCCGGTGGTGCCCTTCGCGCTCAGCAAGGACCTCACCCTGGTGACCCGCACGATCCTGCCGCTGCTGAGCCAACCCACCGCATCGGGCACCCAAAGCGGCATCGGTGATCTCAACCCCAGCTTCTTCTTCGTGCCCAAGGGCAGGGGGCCCTGGACCTTCGGATTCGGCCCCACCCTGGTGTTGCCCACGGCCAGCGACAGCAGCCTGAACAACGTCTGGTCGTTCGCGGGCGCCAGCGACCGCGTCCCGGTGAGCGCCTTTCTGCTGCAGCCGTTCATCAACTACAACCTGCCCAACGGCTGGTATCTGGTGACCTCGCCGGTCATCACCGCCAACTGGCAGGCGCCCAGTGGCGAGTAGTGGATCGTGCCGGTGGGGGGCGGCGTGGGTCGGCTGTTCCGCCTGGGTGGCCAGCCGATCAATGCCTCCCTGCAGGCCTACGCCAACGTGCTGAAGCCCGATCTCTTCGGCGACGTGACGATCCGGGCCCAGATCCAGTTCCTGTTCCCCCAGCGTTAGGAGCAAGGCCTGTTGCTCCTGCTCCGCCAGGCGGATCAGATCCCCTTGGGTGATGGTCGACCAACCCAGCCCATCAGCTTCGAGCACCCCACGGCCGGTCCGTGATCGGCGGGGGCGGCGCCACGGGGCGGAGTTTGACCATGCAGCGCCTGGTCCTCGATGGATCAAGACGCGTCCACAGCCGAGGCTCTCAGCCCCCGAACCTCCGATCCAGCCATTGCGTGATCACATAGACGCCGATGAACATCGGCAGATAAGCTATCCACATATTGGGGAGATCCAGCTCTGAGTTGTTGATCAGAACAAGCCCTAAATAGCTGATCAGGCCATAGATCAAAGCCCTGCGCAGGGGGCCAGCAAATTTGTTCAAGTGAGCGGCAACAGTGGCTTGAATCGATCCTATCTGCGCTCAAAACATCTTGGCCTTCCCAGGGCGGGATCAACCCTGCACAGGGCCAGGGGTTGCCCCGTTGATGCACCAGTTCAGGGCTCCTGGGCTGGCGGCTGCCCATCGGGGAAGGGTGGCCTCAGATCAGCTCCGGGTGGAGGGGATCTCCCTTGAACGGGCCGCTGACGGCACTGGTGATCCAGCCGCCATAAAAGCCCCCTTGTTGGGGGCGCACCCGTTCCCCATCCACCCAGCAACCGTCCATCTGGGCTGGATAGAGGGCAAACCAGCCCGCCAGGGCCGCGAAGGCCGCGCTCGGCTCGGGGTAGTGCCAGAGGGCCCGCTCGATCCGCCGCGTCCCCACCACCAGATCGAAGTAATGGGCCACACCCTTCCACTCACAGAAGCTGCGGCCGGGCACCGGCTCAAGCCATTGCAGCGCGATCGACTCCGGTGGTAGGTAGTAGGTGGGTGGATGGAAGGTCTCAAGCACCTGCAACGACTGCCGGGTGTCGCAGAGCAGCTCACCGAGGGCCCGCACCAGCACATGGGAGTGGCAGACCCGCAGGGCCGGGGGCCGGGGATAGTCGGAGGCTTTCTCCGCGGCTGGTGAATCCATTCGAACGCTCCCTTGATGGCCATGGCTCCACCATGGCTCCACCTCCCTCCGATCGGTGATCGCCGCCTCTCGATCGGGCCCTGGTCCGCGATGGTGTCACGGCTCTGATCCCTTGGTGGCTGCTGGCGCTGCTGCTGGCGCTGGCGCTGCCCATGGGCAGGTGACGGTGGGGTTCCTGGAGCCAATGAAAAGGGCGCCCCGTGTCGGGCGCCCTCGGGCCGGTTGCAGGGAACTGGTTGGAACCGCCCTGGTCGAGGCCTCTGATTCATGTATAGATCCGTTGGGCCGTTGTGTCAGTACGGCAAACCTCACTCCTGGGCCCCACCCCATCAATCCTGGGGCTCGCAGGCGCTCGGCGAACCAGCCATGGCACTGGCCGGCGTCCACCGGCTTGCCTTTGGGGTCCTGCGTGCGGGGCAGCTCCGCCATTCAGCTCAGCAGGTCAGATCAGCGATGCGCAGCCGGTGCGGGCAGCCGCTCCAGCAGCAGCTCCAGCTTGCGGTCCTGCTCGCGCAGTACTCCCAGGAAGCCGGCCGCGGTCAGAGCCAGCACGGCCAGCCAGGCCAGGGAGGTCCACAGCACGGCCTTCAGGACTCCGGAACCACCCACGACGGCAAGCGGGGCATGGGTCAGAAGAGCCGTCGCGGCGGGGGCGGTGTCGTCGACATCGAGATTGAGGACCAGCCGCAGCACGGCCTCCGGAGTGACCGGAACGATCGCTGAGCTGAGTGCTGGCGATTCCGAGCTGGCCAGCAGTTCCTGGCGGCAGCGATGCAGTCCGCCACCTGCCCAGAACAGCCCCCAGGCTCTGTTGTTCCGCTGCAGCACCACCCACCGCTCGGGTCTGGCGTCAAGCCGCGCCAGCTGAGCGGCCTTGGACAGCGACCAGCTGCGGCCCGCCGCCACGGAGGGATGGGCCTCCAGCAGCAACGTCCCTTGCGGATCACGGGTGAAACCCGTCACCACCTGCAGCGCAAAGACATCCACGATCTGGCAGGGCACCGCTCGCTGGGCCTCGCTCCACTCCGGTGCCATGAACAGCAGCGCACCGTTCTGGCGGCGCAGGCAGTCCTTGACGAGATGGTTCTCCTGCACCGTGCCCTTGCACCAGAGAAAGCAACGCTAGGGAACGTCATGCCTCACGCCAACAGCACCTGAGGCCTTGAGGGCACCTGTCACAGAGGTGAACGCATCCCCCCAGCGGCAGCGAGCAAGCCCCGGCCAGAGGCTCGCCGGCGGGCCCATCCCCCTAGGGTCGTCGCACCCCCAAGGATTCAGGCCGCCCATGCAATCTCCGATGCGCTCCGGCGCAGACAACGGCTTCGGTGGCCTCTGGCAGCTGACCGTTGCGGCGATTCTGGTCGTCCTGCTGCTGCTGACCCAGACGGTGTTCATCGTTCCGGCGGGCACCGTCGCGGTGGTCACCACCCTCGGCAAGGTCACCGGAGTGCCCAGGCAGCCGGGGGCCAACTTCAAGATCCCCCTGGCCCAGAACACCTCGCTGTTCGATGTGCGCACCCAGGTGAAGCCGGAGCAGTTCTCCACCCTCACCAAGGATCTGCAGGTGATCCAGGCCACCGCCACGGTGAAGTACGCCATGAAGCCCGACGAGGCGGGCCGCGTCTACGAAACGATCGCCACGGACGACCAGCAGATCTATCCGCGGGTGATTCAGCCCTCGCTGCTCAAAGCGCTCAAGTCCGTGTTCTCCCAGTACGAACTGGTGACGATCGCCACGGAGTGGAACTCCATCTCCGAACTGGTGCAGGAGAAGGTCGCCGATGAGCTGCGCAAGTTCGACTACGTGACCGTCCAGGGTCTGGATCTGACCGGCCTGCAGATCGCCGAGGAGTACCGCGCCGCGATCGAGCAGAAGCAGATCGCCGAGCAACAGCTGCTGCGGGCCCAGACCGAGGTGCTGATCGCCGAACAGGAGGCCAAGCGCTACCAGACCCTCAACTCCAGCCTCGATGACCAGGTGCTCTACAAACTGTTCCTCGATAAGTGGGATGGCCAGACCTCGGTGGTGCCCGCCCTGCCGGGGGCGGCTGGGGGCGGCAATCCGGTGATCGTCAACGGGCGCCGTTGATCTCCGTGCTGGTGACGGCCCAGCAACGCTGTTCACCACGATCCCCGCCACCATCGAGATCCTTTCGCCCCTCCCCCCGCCGGTGTCCAGCTTCGATCGCCGATCCGTCCTGCTGGCCCACAACGCCGGCGTCTGGGAGGGCTGCTTCATCCGTCTGGATGGACGCGGCGTTGAGAGCGAGCGCTTCGGCACACGTCTGCTGGTGCAGGAGAGCGGCGGCCAGATCGAAGCGGCCCTCACCTACCTGAACACCGGCAAGGTGGCCACGATGGGCTTCGCCGAGCCGCCGGATCTGATGGCGATCAGCCCCGAGGGCCACTGGAGCCTCGGCCCCGACAGGACCGGTCCCTGGTTCGCGGTGATGGAGCTCTGCCTGGTGGACGGCGAGCGCCGCCGGCGGGTGGTGGTGCGCCACGGCGCCGAACGGCTCGAGAGCGTGGTGGTGGTGGTGGAGGCCCGTCCCGGACTGGCGGATCCGGCTCCGGCGGCGCCCCTGCGGGCGGCGGTCCTGGAGGGGGTCGATGGCCCTGCCTGCACCTGGCAGCTCAGCGCCGACCTCACCCTCACCACAGCGCTGGAGCGGCGCATCGGCGACTCCCTGGCGGTGACGCTCCGCTGGCAGAGCACGCCCGGCCGGGAGCTGGTGCTGGAGCGGGTCTATGGCGCCAACGGCCTGCCCCAGGTGGCGCCTGCGCTGGTGTGAGCGCGCACCGGGGCCTTCCAGTGTGATCATCACCATTGACGTCCACCGAGCTCCCCTGAGGGAGCGCATGCCATGACGACCCCGCCTCCGACTGGCGTTCCAACGGTGCTCTCCGGCCTCGGTGGCTTGGCCCACATCGGGATCCGCGTTCACGACCTGGAGCGATCGGCGGCCTTCTACGCCCGGCTCGGTTTTCAGTTCGTGGCTGGGCCGATCGGCCTTGAACCGGTGGCGATCCTCAGCCACCCCAGCGGCCTGGAACTCAATCTGATCCTCAATGCGCCCACGGCGACCGCGGCCAACGTGCTGATGGACGGCCCTGACAAACCGGCGGGCCTCACCCACTTCGCCCTGCTCTGCAACGACCTGGACACCGCGATCAAGGAGCTGCGGGCCGTGGGCCTGGAGCCCAGCGCCGGGCCGGTGGACTTCGGCGGCCAGGCCCGCGGTTTGTTCCTGCGGGATCCCGACCGCAACGTGATCGAGCTGCACCAGCGGCTCTGATCTGAGGCTCTGATCTGAGTCCCTGGTCGGGGCAGGGGAGCGGTGAGGAAACGTGAAGCCGCTGCTGAGCCGGGGGAGTGGCCCCGACAATGGGGCCAAGGGACATCAGGATCCTTCGGTTTGATGCCCATGAAGGCGCCACTGAGCGAGCGAGAGAACGAGCGGCTGGAAGCCCTTCGCGACTACCGCATCCTCGACACAGCGCCCGAGCGGGCCTTCGACGATCTGACCGCACTGGCGGCCTACATCTGCGATGTGCCCATCGCCCTGGTCAGCCTGGTCGACACGGACCGTCAGTGGTTCAAATCGACGTTCGGCCTGGAGGCCACGGAAACCAGCCGGGACGTCTCCTTCTGTGCCCACGCCATTCTCGAAGACAAGATCCTGGTGATTGAGGACACCCACCTCGATGCGCGCTTCGCCGCCAATCCCCTGGTGACCTCGGAGCCCAACATCCGTTTCTATGCGGGCGTCCCGTTGCTGACGCCGGAGGCCTTGCCCCTGGGCACCCTCTGCGTGATCGACCACAGGCCGAGGGAGCTGAACGCCGCCCAGATCCGGGCCTTGGAGGGGATCGCCCGCCAGGTGGTGACCGAGCTGGAGCTGCGGCGCGTGTCCGCCCGGCTGGCTGAGGCCCTGGAGAAAATCAACCTGATCGAGGGGCTGATCCCGATCTGTTCCTATTGCAAGGCGATCCGCAACGACGCGGGCTACTGGTCGAGTGTGGAGGCCTTCATCAAGCAGCATGCCGATGTGTCCTTCACCCATGGGGTGTGTGAGGCCTGCATCGACAAGCACTTTCCTGAGGTGGCTGAGGCGATGCGCCAGCAGGACGCCGGCCATCCTTGACTCTGCGGATGTGGCTGACGCTCCCGTGGCCCCCTCACAGGGGATCGCGCCCGCTCAGCAGAAGCCAGCGCGGCTGACCTGAGCTCCGGTCGGCGAATCAGCTCCAGGAGACCCATGCCCAGTCGCGATCTCCCTGATCCTTGAAGCCTGAACCAGTTGAACGTCGAGGCCCCTGGCCGCCAGCCATCTGGAGCCGTTCAGCCGCGCTGCTCACCCCGGCCAGAGAAACGTATTGAACAGACGTGCACCCAACGTCGTTTGATAGCGAAGGGTGTGCGTCGCCGACAAGCTGACCACCGCCCCCAGTCGGTCGGCCGTTTTGACACATTGTTGGAATGTCTGCGCCGTGTAGCACTGCACGTCGAGCTGATTGCAGCCGCCGGGAGGTACCAGTCCAGCCTGGAAGGGCTGGATACTGCAGAAAATCGGCTTGGTGTAGAGCTGACGAAGCCGATAGAAATCGGCCAGGCTGTAGTTTGCAAAAAAGTGATCATCCACCTGGATTCCATCACCGTTGCGGGCCTCATGCAGCAGGTCTGGGATGGTCAGCGAGCGGTACTGAGGGGATTGCACCCAGACCACAGGCATCAATCCTTGCCGACGGGCTTCCTGGGCAACCTGCTGTTGCATTGGATCGGACACCTTGCGGTAATCCAGAAACACCACGTTGTAGTGAACGGCGCGAATCTGAGCCATGACCTGGCTGATTCCATTGGTTGAGGTGTAAAACCAGATCTGCGGCTGCGACAGCCATGTTCCATTCGGTGCGGCGCCTGCGGCGAGCGGTGCCAGGAGCAGCCCCGCTGCGGCGACAACATGGGGGGCGATGGATCTGAGCAATTCAGATCTCTGAAAAACCACGAAAGCTGAAATCCAGGATTGGTTGAATCTAAGTGGCTGTAAAAGGCAACGGCCTCTCGGCTTGTGTTCTTAAGCCTGCATCAAGGGCAGCGGCTGACTCCTACCCACCGGGAGCCATGGGCTGCTCAATCGTTGCTACTCCACGGAGAGGAGCAGCAGTGCACCGGCGATGCTCAAGGCGCAGATCGCCAGCAGTGCGGGCCAGAGCAGGGCGTAGCTGAAGAAGGCTGAGATGAAGGCAAAGGCCGCCCCGATCAGGCAGACCACACCAGCCCGGGCGCGTTCGCCGGGGGAGGGCCGGGCGATGGTCAGGAGCCGTTGCAGGAGGGAGTTTTTGGTGTTCATGGAGATGGTGTTGGTCAGGCTTCCAGTGCCGCCAGTTGGGTCGGGGTGTTCAGTGCTGAGCGACGAGGCTCGAGCGAACGCCGTCGCCTTCGTTGGTGCAGACCGCCTTGCCTTGGGTGGATCCGCCGGAGCCATCGCGGCTGCGGAACACCAGGGCCGCGTCATCGCTCGCCTGCTCAAAGCTGATCGGCTGATACGAATTCGGTTCGCGGAGTTGCAACCTGGTGGCCAGTTCGCAGGAGTAGCGCTCGACCACAGCAGAGGGGGCGGATACCCCCTGGGCCTGGCCGGCAAGGGCCTGGGCTTCCACACGCTCGGCCAAGCGGGGATCCTTCCTGGGGTTGGCGACGACGTTGCCGTAGGTGATCAGGGCTCCGGCGAGAAGGCCGCCGCCGAGGGTCATGGCAATGGTTGAGGGCCGGTTCATGGTGGAGGGGGGTGCTGGTGGGATTCATCACCCTTGATCTCTTCACGATCTCCTCTGCCCATCCCGTTGTGCATCCCCCGAATGGGGGAGACCCAGCCGCGGCCGCACCAGCTCGAACACGTCCCCCAGGCAACGCTCCTGCACGTGCACCATCACCACCTGGCCCAGCGCCATCGTGAACGTGGTACCGGGCACGGCGATCAGTCCGGCGGCTTCGAATTCATTGCTGCCGGGTGGGAAGTCGGTGGCGGTGATGTTCATCGCCCCGGCAAGCCGCTCATCCACCCCATGCACCGCAAAGCAACGGGTCTGGCGGATGTTCCGCAGGGTGTCCTTCTCCCGATCAGGCCGCGCACCGATCGAGACCATCAGCACCGCCGGCTGATCACTCACGGCATTGAAGAAACTGAACGGCGCCAGGTTGGGCTGGCCCTCGCCGCTGATGCTGCTGACCCAGGCAATCGGCCGCGGCACCACCACGCTGGTGCAGAGCCGCTAGAGCGCCCCCCATCCAGGCTGTCGGGGTCGATGGAGCGAATCGGCTCGGGTCCGGGCATCAACGGGCCGCAGTCAGGGGGCTCCCATGCTGCAGCAACCCCCCCCAGTCCCGAGGGCGGTGAGCTGTCCGTAGGCTTGGGGTGGCGGTGTGACTTACCCGGGCTGACGATGCTGTTCCAGATCCGACATGCGCTGCGCTACGTCTACGACCGCCCGGTGTTCCTGGAGCCGATGACGGTGCGGCTCACCCCGCAGCAGAACGGCCACCAGCGGCTGGTGCAGCATCACTTGCATGTGAGGGAGGAGCCCGCCGGCATGAGCCGGATCGTGGAACCCGACGGCACCGATGCGCTCGTGGTCTGGTTCGACCGGGAGCGGGCGGAACTGGAGATCGAGATGGAATCGGTGGTGGAAACCCTGCTCGAGAACCCCTTCGGCTGGATCGAGACCCATGGGGCGGCCCAGAAGCTCCCCGTGGCCTACCCGATTGAGGCGGCCGACTCCCTGGCGCCGACCATGGGAGCGGCGACATCAGGATCGGTGCGGGTCTGGGCGGAGGCCCTGGCCGAGGCGGCTGATCGATCGACCACGGCCTTTCTGATGCGGCTGGCCGACGAGATCCACTCGGGCTTTCACCATGTCGGACGGCTGGATGGCGATCCGATGACGGCGGAGCAGACCTTGCAGACCCGCAGCGGTGCCTGCCGCGACACGGCCACCCTGTTCGTCGAGGCCTGCCGCAGCCAGGGTCTCGCGGCCCGCTTCGTGAGTGGCTATTCGATGCACCATCCCCCTGAGGTGAGCGAACACGAGCTGCATGCCTGGGCGGAGGTCTACCTGCCGGGCGGCGGCTGGCGCGGCTACGACCCCAGCCTCGGCCTCGCCGTCGCCGATGGCCATGTGGCCCTCGCCGCCGCGCCCGATCACCGGCTGGCGGCTCCGGTCACGGGCACCTACCGCGGCACGGGAGTGGGCTCGCAGATGACCTACAGCGTGAGCGTCAAGGCGACGGAGGCGGAGCCTGAGCTGGAGTGGGCACCTTGATCAGCAACGGCCAGCGGGCGACGGAAGGAAGCGAGGCCCTCGCCGCCGTCCTGACTCCCTCAGTCGTCTTGATCTGTTGCTCGATGGGGAGGTTGGCGCCATTCCTTCAACCGGTCGCGCAGCTTGTGCTGAAGAATCAGGCCGGCCAGCACGACGGTGACGGCATTGGCGACCATCAGCGGGCCGTTGCGCGTCAACACGCCGTAGACAAGCCACAGGGCAATGCCGCTGGTGAACAGGCTGTACATGCTCAGGGAGATGCCACGGGTGTCCCCGCGTCTCAGTGTCTTGATCGCCTGCGGAATGAAGCTCAGGGTGGTCAGCGTGGCGGCCCCGTAGCCCAGCAGGTCAATGGTTGTTGATGGTTGAGCCATGGAGGTTGTCAGGGCTTTGAGGCTAGGGCGGTAGGTGGATGTTCCCTGGGCTGAGCCTGAGCCTCCACCAGCGCCTGAACCATCACCAGGGCATCCACATAGCCCCGTTGTTTGTGGCGAAATGCCCCGGGCAGCACGCCGACGGTGCGGAAGCCGTTGCGCTCCCAGCAGCGCAGGCCGGCGGTGTTGGTGCTCACCACCAGGTTGAACTGCATCGCCCGAAACCCGAGCTGCCGGGCAGCCTGGAGCGAGTGCTGGCAGAGGCAGCTGCCGAGGCCTTGCCCCCGGCACGGCTCCGCCACCACATAGCCGGCATTGGCCACGTGGGCACCCAGGCACAGGGAATTGGGCCTGAGGTAGTAGGTGCCCACCAGGGCCCCGGTGGCATCGAGCGCCACCATCACCGCCTGGCTCTGCTCCACCCACAGGCCCCTCGCCTCGGTTTCGCTGATCGCCGGGTCGTGGGGAAAGGTTTCGCCGGCGCGCAACACCGGCTCCAGCAGGCGCCACACCCCCGGCCAGTCGGCCGGCTCAAAAGGGCGGATCTGCAGCGGAGGTGCCATGGCCGCGTCGATGTCTCAGAACGATCAGCCGCGGGCCTTCGAGCGTTGGCCATCGGTGCCCCCATGGGCCAACCCGGCGGCGATCTCCCAGAGGATGGTTCGCCCAGGGGCCGGTGATTGCCTGCCCTGGTTGAGATGGGTCGCCTGAGATTCGAACTCAGGACCAATCGGTTAAAAGCCGGGTGGTTTGGCTTCAGTGTGCTTGGCATGACTGGCTCTTGTTCATGAAGTGACAGATCTTTTGACAAACATGGTGGTCGCTGATTCGACTTGCCTGTGCGGAGATCGAGTCGCTTGGCCCGCTTCGAGCACCTCTACCTCGGGTACGGCCTGAGCTTTGTGCTCCCCCGCGAGCAGCAGGTAGAACTCCGCCATGCCCTCCTGCCGGAGCGCCCGATCTATGCCGTGCCCGGCCGGGTTCGCGCAAGGGCCTCCTGGTCGGCCGAGGGGACCGACTTCGACTACCGCCTGCCCGAGGCCGAGCGGAAGTGGTGGTACTGATTCGGACCCGAGAGCCTGGAGCCTCCAGCGACGATCGAGGACATGGCCGAGAGGCTGGCCGAGGGGCACCGCTGGTAGGGGGCTGCTGTCAACCTGCTGTCAACCTGCTGTCAACTTGACAGCAACCTGACAGTCAACTTGACACGTTTCGACGGATCCTCTCTATAGGTCTTCTTCTACTCTGAGAACGAGAACGAGAAAGAGAAGAGACGACCATCGCTCCATCCCGATCGAGACTCCGTCCCGATCGGGACTCCGCAAGCGTCCACCTGGGAAGCAGAGGGGACAGATCCGAGAACCCTCGTCTCTGACCGCCGAGAGGCTGCTCGTCCCCAGAAGCCCCGAGAAGGGCCCTCGACCGACCCCGACCGATACGTTCCATCTGTCCGCCCCCTGACCGAGCTTCCTGGGGCGCCTGGGCCCCGATCGGGAAGCCTCAGGCCCCAGGGACGACCCCCGATGCTGACCGACTACCAGATCCGACTCCTGGAGATCGTCGACAAGGTCCGCTGGAGCGAGCCGACCGACGTCTACGACTTCCAGCTGGTGCGGAGCGTCTGGACACGGGTAGATCTCTGGAGCAACCATGAGCGGACGCCGAGAGGCTGTTCAGCTCCAGAAGCCCCGAGAAGGGGCCTGAACCGACCCCGACCGATACGTTCCACCTGTCCGACCCCTGACCGAGCTTCCTGGGGCGCCTGGCCCCCGATCGGGAAGCCTCAGGCCCCAGGGACAACCCCCCGACTCTGAGCGACTACCAGATCCGACTCCTGGAGATCGTCGACAAGGTCCGAATGGAGCGAGCCGACCGACGTCTGCGCGTTCCAGCTCCTACGTAGGGCCCTGGGCATGGACGACCACGTCGTCAACTTGGGTCTTGAATGTGAGTTTGGAGCAGGTTGAGTTCCTGACGGGGGGTGTTATCTGCCAGGGCCATATCGAGTCCCTGCAGGCCCCCGTAGAATGGGTGGTCGCACTTTCGTCATGACACCAAGTCGCCTTAGCCGTCCGGCCTCACGCCGGGCTTCCGTTCTCTCAACAGCCTTTGTCGAAGAGTTCCATCGCCTGCTGTTAGAGCGGCCCAACCTGCCGAAGACGGCGCTGGCAAAGTCGGCGCTGGCCATACACCCGGACGGCAGGCGGCTGCGCCTCCACTTCCTTGACGAACGGTCGATGTGCCAGGCACTCCTGCAGCGGCATCGTGCGAAATATTTCGACTCCCACCCGCAGATGTGGAAGCTGCGCGGGACCCGTCAGGGCGTGAAGGCGTAGACAGCCTCGGTGGAAACCCCCAGCTTCACCGCTGGGGTTCATTTGATCAGGCCCGGGCGCTGACGTTGCAAGGCTGCGGCGTCTCCATCGGGAAGATTTCGCGTCTGCGGAACGGGCCTCTGGAACCGACTCCCTGCAACTTGAACCAGCTACATCTCGGCATTTGCGATGCCATGCACGGGTCAATGCTCAAGAGGCAGGGGCAAGGAAGGAGCGGGAGTTTTCCGGTTGGTGAAGTTCGTCACTGCTGGCGACACGGCTCCCCGTCGACATCGTCGAATTTTTCACTAGGTCACTACGCCCGAGAGGCGCTGGTCGCTGAGCTCGGGGCGGTGCTGCTGGGTGATCGGCTGGAGATCGGCAGCGAGATCGAGAGCCATGCCGCCTATCTGGGCCACTGGATTGAGCTGCTGCAGGAATCACCCAGGGTTCTGTTCCAGGTGCTCAGCGAGGCGCGGCAGGCGGCGGATCTGAATCTGTAGAGAAATACATTGATCAATCCTGGAAGCAGATGCTGAAAGCCCTTATTCAACCCTCGATCAAAGCCAGGAGTCGCTCCCGACTCTGCTGATGTGAGCCGCTGAGTTCCACCGTCGCGAAGCGAATCGCGTGGCCCTAGATCGTGATGGTTTATCGACCTCGCCGTCGATGGCGGGGCGAAGCAGCAGGCTTCCGGCCCGATCAGCAGCTGCAAGCCCATGGCCCGCCTGTGACCGGAGGTAGGCGTATATGTGGTACACATTCCCCGACTTGAGGGACTGGCCGAGATGCCAACTTTTCCCAAGGATTGAGGTGATCTTGGTGGCGATTACTAACAGGCGTCCCCCACACTTCAGCAGCTGACAACGGGAGTCTCTGGGGTGAACTCAGAAGGGGATCGGCAGCTCCACATCCGCGGGGGCGGGGGCGCAGGACGGCACCCGCTCCTCCACCACCTGGCCGATCACCACGATCGAGGGGGACTCAAAACCCTCCGCCTCCACCCGGTCGGCCAGCTGGGCCAGCTCCGTGACCAGCTCCCGCTGGCCGTTCACGGTTCCCTGCTGGATCACCGCCGCCGGCGTGGTGGCCCCCAGGCCTCCCGCCATCAGTTCCTCGCAGATCCGGCGCAGGTTGTGCAGGCCCATGTAGATCACCAGCCCGTCGCTGCAGCGGGCCAGACCGCGCCAGTCGACCCCTGGCCGGCCCTTGTCGATCTCCTCGTGACCGGTCACGAAGGTGACCGACGAGCCCGCCCGGCGGTGGGTGACCGGGATGCCCACATAGGCGGGCGCCGCGATGCCGGCGGTCACACCCGGCACCACCTCCACCGGCACCCCGTGGCGGGCCAGGTGGGCCGCCTCTTCGCCACCGCGGCCGAACAGGAACGGGTCGCCCCCTTTGAGCCGCACCACGCAGCGGTGGCGCTGGGCCAGCTCCACCAGCACGGCGTTGGTGCTGGGCTGGGGCACGGAATGGTGGCCGCGGCGCTTGCCCACGAAGTGGCGCTCGCAATGCTCCGGCGTGAGTTCCAGCAGCTCCTGCGGCACCAGGGAGTCGTAGACGAGGGCATCGCACGCGCGCAGGAGCCGATGGGCTTTGAGCGTGAGCAGCTCCGGATCCCCCGGGCCCGCCCCCACCAGGTACACCTTGCCTGGGATCGGCTCACTCATGGCAACTCGCCCAACAACTCCAGCAGCAGCGCGCGGAAACGGGGGCGCTGCAGCAGGGGCGGCCCGAGCAGAGCGCCCAGGCTGTCGGTGAGTCGGTTGGCCGCCAGGGTGAGGGGCAGGGCGCCTGTGGGGATCGCCAGCGTCAACGCCTCCAGATCTGCCGCACTGTATGGACTGGCCACGCAGATCGCCCCGGTGACCTTGCTCAGATGGCGCAGGTAGCGCTGCCCCAGTTCGCCCTCGACGGGGTGATGCAGCAACCGGGGCGACTCCAGGCCATTGGACACCGAGGTCACCTGGACCTGCTCGGCCCGTTCAGCCAGTTCAGCCCTGAGGGCCCGCTGCCAGGCGGGCCAGGCCCCCAGAAACGGCAGCCGCCGCAGCGGCCCCGCCTGGCGCCAGGCGGTGGCGATCGCCGGCACGTCGTGGCGCACATGGCCGCCGGGGAGCAGCAACAGCGGCACCAGCAACCAAGGGGGGCGGTTCCCCATCGCCGTGCCCGCCGGTGCTGCCACTGCCGTTGCTGCCGTGAGCGCCTGGAAGCGCACCGGGGCCCCACGGCGGCGCTCCAGGGTCTCGGCCAGTTCCAGCAGCTCCGGCGGAATCACCCCTTCCGAGCGCCCGTGCACCACCAGCAACAGGGGGCTGGCCGCCGCTGCCGCCAGACGCCTGTGCAGGCGAGCGCCCACGGCGGGATCCAGGGGGCGGCGGGCCAGACGCGCCAGGCCGGCGCGGCCAGCGGGAAGACGGGCCAGCAGATCCACGGCCTGGGCGGCCAGGATGCCGTCGAGATCCTCGGCCAGCCGCTCCAGGAGCTGACGCAGGGGGGCGAGGGGCCAGGCGCTCAACCCCACCGCCAGCCCTTCGAGCGCTCCCCGGCGCAGGGCCCTCGACCCTGGATCACCGGCCAGCCGCGCCAGTAAAGGGAAATCGTCGCCATCCCGCTGCAGACCCAGGGGCGGCAGCAGGGCCGCCGACAGGGGAAGGTCAGCGCGCTCCAACTCCTCCACCGCCTGGCGCAGGGCCCTGGCGCAGGCGGGGTGGCGCCGGCGGCCGATCAGGGCCAGCTGCTCCGCCTCTCCGGGCGCCCCGAAGCGGGACCCGCCGGGGCCATGGTCGTTGAGCCAGCACACCAGCAGTCGCGCGGCATCGGCCCCCTCCAGCCGGTCGGCCAGCACCGCCAGCAGGTCAGTCTCGGAAGCGAGGGATCCCGCCTCCAGCGCCCGCAGCCAGGGCTCCAGCTCGCTGGGCTCCAGGCGCCGCAGCTGCTGCAGCAACGGCCAGCGGCCGCCATCGCCGGGGGGCGGCAGGAGGGCGGGGAGCGGCGGATCCGCGGGGGCGCCGTTCAAGAAGCTGTGCACGCGCTCAGGAATTGCCCACCCCCAGCCAGCAAGGCCCACACCTTGGCACCCCTCCAGCGCCAGCGCTGGTTCCTTGGCGGGGGCTGCATCGAAGGCCAGGGGGCCCGTTGACCCATGGCGCCTCATTGGTAGCCATCGCTACGTTTCATGTGCTGGTGGCGATGGGGCCTGGACCCCGGCGGCGGCGTGAGTAGCAAGGGGGCAGGACTGAGCTGGACGGGCGCCATGGCTGGGAACCAAACCGTTGTTGGGACCACAGGATCGAGGGCCTGCCCCCAGCTCAGCTTCACGGACTTGAAGGAACGGCAGTTGGTGTGGCTGCTGGTGCGGCAACTGGGCCATGTGCAGTTCGAGCGGGCTGATGCCGCCCTCAGCCAACGGCTCTGGCAGGAGGTGGCGGCCCTTGGGATCGATCCCGAGCGCATCTGTGCCCTGCTCTACGGCGGCCACGACCTGGGCGACCAGGGGGCGCTCGAAGAGCTGGACCGCAGCTTCAGCCAGAGGTGCCGCCCCAAGCTCAGCAGCAGGCGCGGGCCACGGGGCTGGCTCCCGGGGCGCCCAGGCCGCTCCCTCAAAGGGGCTGCGTTCGCCGCCGGGCCCCGAAACGCTCCACCAGCAGCGCCTCAAGCACATCGGGCAGCTGGCTGAGCGGTACGGGCGTTTCGTGCAATTCGCCCAGGCGGGGATCCCCCGCCATGGAGCCGTCCAGGAAGATCTTGACCGCTTCCACCATCTGGCCATCCAGGCGGGCTTTGGCACCCATCAGACCGATTTCGCCCATGTAGGGCTGGCCGCAGGCGTTGGGGCAGCCGGTCCAGTGGGTGCGCACCCCATGGGGCAGCTCCAGCCGCTGCTCCAGCTCATCGACCACCGCCTGGGCCGTGCTCTTGGTGGGGATGAGCGCGAAGCTGCAATAACGGTTGCCGGTGCAGCTCACCGCTTCGGCCTGCAGGGGCCCCGGGGTCACCTGGAAGCGTTCCAGCAGGGGCTCCTCCAGCAGGGCCTCCAGCCGGCCCTGGGGCACATGGGCGATCAGGACATTCTGGCTTTCGCTCAACCGCAGTTCACCCGTGCCGTACTCCCGGGCCAGGCGGGCGAGCTCCACCATGCTTTCGGCCTCCAGCCGGCCCATCGGCACGTGCAGGCCGACCCAGTAGAGGCCCTCCTGCTTCTGCCCATGGACCCCACAGATGTCCCGCGGGGCACGGTCCACCAGGTGGGAGCCATCGTGGCGTGGCACCGCCGCCGCTGCCGCCGCACCGGCTAACTCGCCGTAGGTGTCAAGCACCTCGCTGCGATAGCGCTCGAGGCCGAGGGCATCGATCAGATACATCAACCGGGTCTTGTTGCGGTTGGTGCGATCTCCCTGGCGCTCGTAGTGACGCAGCAGCGCGAGGCTGAACTCAGGCAACTGATCGCCTCGCAGCCACAGCCCCAGGGGCATGGCCAGCTCGTTGCGCTGGGCCGAGAAGAAGCCCCCCACCATCACGGTGAAGCCGAGTTTGTCGCCGTGACGGGCCGGCAGGAAGGCCAGATCGTTGTGGAGCAAGAAGCTGTCGGGCGCGCCGCCCACGGCCACGTTGAACTTGCGCGGCAGATTCTTCGGACCCTCCGGACCGAGCAGCCGTTCCTGAATCGCCTCCACAAGCGGCCGGGTGTCGACGAACTCCTCCGGGTCGATCCCCGCCAGGGGATTGCCGGTGACGTTGCGGGGGTTGTCGTGGCCGGACTGCCGGCTGGTCAGGCCCACGGCCTCCATCGCCGCCACCAGGGGCGCCATGTCTTCGAGCAGCAAGCCCCGCAGCTGCAGGTTCTGGCGGGTGGTGATGTCGGCACTGCCATGGTCGCCGCAGCGGTCCAACACCTCGGCCAGCACCTCAAGCTGGCTCGCCTGGATCAGCCCATTGGGGAGCCGCAGCCGCACCATGAACCGACCGGGGGTCACTGGCCGAAAGAAGATCCCCAGCCACTTCAGATGGATGGTGAGGGTGGCTTCGTCGAGGGATTCCCAGCCGGCTTGACCAAGCTCGGCCAGCCGGGGCTGGAGATCAAGGCCGCAGAAGTCGGCCTTGGCCTGCTCCACTTTGTTGCGCTTGGCCGGAGTGCCGGGGGAAGGAGCGGTGGTGGGGGTTGTCACGGAGCGGCGCTGGGGTCAGTCATTCTTAGGGACAATGTTTCAGGGGACGCGCCCAGCACTTGTCGCAACCATCACTCAAGGCCTTCAAGGGGAGCCACCCTTCTGAGCTGGAGCGACGGCCGGCGATGGCAGCCCATGGCCTGCGCTTCCGTGAGTTGCTTGCCAAAGTGGGCAGTGGCGAGCACACCAGCACGGGCCTGAGCCGGGGCGAGGCCCGTGAGGCGATGGACCTGATGCTGGCCGGCGAGGTGGGGGAAGCCCAGCTTGGCGCCTTCCTGATCGCCCATCGGATCCGGCGCCCTTCGCCGATCGAGCTCACCGGCATGCTCGACAGTTACCGCGCCCATGGCCCGGTGTTGCGCAGTCCTGGCCGCAGGCCGCTCTGCTTCGGGGTGCCCTACGACGGACGCAGCCGCACGGCGCCCCTGGTGCCCCTGGTGGCGCTGTTGCTGGCGGCCAGCGGCCAGCCGGTGGTGCTCCACGGCGGCGATCCGATGCCGGTGAAGTACGGAGTCACCCTTGCCGAGCTTTTTGCGGTGCTGGGGATCGAGTGGCGGGGTCTGACGCTTGCGGCGGTGCAGGCGCGGCTCGATGATCACAACCTTGCCCTCACCCACCAGCCCCTGCACTTCGTCGCCGCCGATCGCCTCCGGCCGGTGCGCGACGCGATCGGCAAGCGTCCGCCGGTGGCCAGCCTGGAGCTGCTGTGGACACCCCATCAAGGCGAGCACCTGCTGGTGAGTGGTTTCGTTCACCCCCCCACCGAGAGCCGGGCCTGGGAAGCCCTCGCCGCCGCGGGCGAATCCGACCTGCTCACCATCAAGGGGCTTGAGGGCTCCACCGATCTGCCCACCACCCGCGCCGGCATCACCGCCCGGGTGCGCCAGGGGGTGGTGGAACGGCTGATCCTGCACCCCCGCGACCACGGCATCGCCAGCGAGGAGGTGCGCTGGGAGTCGCTCGAGACCTGGGGCTCCCAGGCCCTCCAGGCCCTGGCGGGGAAAGGGCCCCTGGCGGAGGCCCTGGTCTGGAACCTGGGGGCGCTGCTGTGGCTCTCGGAGGTCTGCTCAGGCCTGGAGGAAGGGGTGCAGCAGGCCAGGGCCCTGCTGGCGGCCCGGGCCGGTGAGCGCCTGCGGGCCGCTCTGGCGGAGGCGCACTGAATGGCACCGGGGGCTGAGGGGCTGCATGCACGCGATTTCGCCTTCGAGGCCGACTTCGCCTCGAACCTGCGCTGCATCCCGATGGCGGTGCGGCGCAAGCTCGATCTGGCCGGGGTGAAGCTGAAGCTCAGCCATTGGCTGGCGCTGCCGGAGCCGGAACGGCAAACCCTGGTGGAGTGGCACGACGACCCCGGCTCGATCACAGATCTGCGCCGGCATCTGCTGGCTCGCACGGCCGCCCTGGCGGACGGGCCCGCCCGCCCCCTGCCCCCCGCCAGCGAGGAGCCCTGGCAGCAATGGGGCAGCGTGCCCGAGGCCGTGTTGGCGGCTTGCGCCCCCCTGGGGCTGCAGCTCGATGACGTCGACTGGGCGGGGCTCGATGAACTGCAGCGGTTCGTGCTGGTGAAGCTCAGCCAACCAGGGCACGAGCACCGCAACCTGGCCCACGCCCTTGCTGAGTTCCTGACAGAAGCGGAGCGTTTGTAACAATCGTCACCGGGGGGGGTGGCTCGGCGTGGTGTTGTTAGTGCGTTGGTCAGCTTCAGCGCCAACACGATCCTTGATCCATCGGCACTGGTCGCCGCGTTCTGAAGCCAGTCCGATCATGCGCACCCTTCCGGCCCTGGCCGTCAAGGGAAAGTCATGCCGCCCACCACTGCTGTTTCGCCTGCCTCCGTGCCTGCCGCCTCCATGCCGCCTCTCTCCCGTCGATCCTTTCTGATTCGCACCAGCCTTTCCACCGCCTGCCTGGGCCTCACGCTTGGGATGGCCGGCACCGGCCTGCTGGCGCCCCTGGCGGCCCAGGCGGCCCCCGGCAAACCGGAAACCACCGAGGTGGAGCTGGGCTTCATCGCCCTCACCGATGCGGCACCTTTGATCATCGCCAAGGAGAAGGGCTTCTTCGCCAAGCAGGGGATGCCCGGAGTGACGCTCAAGAAGCAGACCTCCTGGGCCGTGACCCGCGACAACCTGGAGCTCGGCAGCAGCAAAGGCGGCATCGACGGCGCCCACCTGCTCACCCCGATGGCCTACCTGCTCACCACCGGGGCGATCGCCAAGAGCAAGCAACCGGTGCCGATGAACATCCTCGCCCGCCTGAACGTGAATGGCCAAGGCATTTCGCTCTCGAATGCGTTCCTCAAAGACAAGTTCACAGTCAAGTCTCCAGGCCTGAGCAAGGCTGTGGCCACGAAGAACGCCACGGGTGACAAGTTCAAGGCCGCCGTCACCTTCCCGGGCGGCACCCACGACCTCTGGATGCGCTACTGGCTGGCCGCCAACGGCGTCGATCCCAACAAGAATGCCGACCTGGTGGTGATCCCACCGCCGCAGATGGTCGCCAACATGCAGTCGGGAACCATGGACACCTTCTGCGTGGGTGAACCCTGGAACGAGCGCCTGGTGAACAAGAAACTCGGCTATTCCGCCCTGATCACCGGCGAGCTCTGGAAAGACCATCCCGAGAAGGCCTTCGCCCTTCGGGCCGACTGGGTCAAGAAGAACCCCAACGCTTCGCTGAGGCTGCTGATGGCGGTGCAACAGGCCCAGAAGTGGGCCGACAACCCCTCCAACACCAAGGAACTGGCCACGATCCTGGCCCAGGACAAGTACGTCAAAGCGACCGTGGACGACCTGCTGCCCCGGCTCAGGGGGGACATCGACTACGGCACCGGCAAGGTGGTTAAGAACAGCCCTTTGAAGATGAAGTTCTGGGCCAACAACGCCTCCTTCCCCTACAAGAGCCACGACACCTGGTTCGTGACCGAGGACATCCGCTGGGGCTACCTGCCCAAGGGCACCAACATCAAGGGCCTGGTGGCGAAGGTGAACCGCTCCGACCTCTGGCGTGAGGCGGCCAAGGCCAACGGCTACAAGGAGATCCCCAGCGGCGATTCCCGTGGTGTGGAGGTCTTCTTCGACGGCGTCAAGTTTGATGCCGCCAACCCCCAGGCCTACCTCAAGGGCCTGAAGATCAAGGCCCTCAAGTAGGCCTGCCTGGGCCCATGGCTCCGCTCCGGAGGCGTCCCTGGGCCTCCGGAGCCTTCTTTGTTCTCTCCACTCGCACCGGTCCCGATGATCACGGCCTCTGCCCCCCGTCGCGCCGCCGGTCCGACCCGCGGTCGCCCCCCCCGGGCTCCTGCGCTCACCTGGCTGAGCAGCCCTCTGGCCCGGCAGATCAAGGCTCCGGTGATCTGCATCGGGTTGACCCTGCTGGTGTGGCAACTTGCCTGCACAATCAGCGGCACCGCCTTTCCCGGGCCGATCCAGGTGGTCACCCAGACCTGGAACCCCTACATCAGCAAGCCTTTCTACGACGACGGCGGCACCGCCAAGGGCATGGGCTGGCAGATCCTGATCTCCCTGCAACGGGTGGCGATCGGTTACAGCCTGGCGGCGGTGGTCGGCATCGCCGCGGGCATGGCCCTGGGTCTCAACGGTTTCATCCGCAAGGGGTTCGATCCAATGATCCAGGTGCTGCGCACGGTGCCGCCCCTGGCCTGGCTGCCGATCTCGCTGTTGCTGTTCCAGCAGGCGGACATTGCGGCGATCTTCGTGATCTTCATCACGGCCGTGTGGCCGATCGTGATCAACACCGCCGTGGGCATCCAGGAGATCCCACAGGACTACACCAATGTCGCCCGGGTGCTGAGGCTGAGCAAACGTGCCTACATCCGAGAAATCGTCATTCCCTCCACCGTTCCCTACGTGTTCACGGGCCTGCGCATTGCCATCGGCCTGGCCTGGCTGGCGATCGTGGCTGCTGAGATGCTCAAGGCTGATGGTGGCATCGGCTACTTCATCTGGGATGCCTACAACGCCGGCGGCGACAGCAGCACCAGCCAGATCATCCTGGCCATCGTCTACGTGGGCATCGTGGGCCTGATTCTCGATCGGCTCATCGCCTACGTCGGTAGCCGCCTGAACACCGGAGCCCACTGAAACCATGCCTGCCCTGTTCACGGTCGACAACATCACCCAGTGCTTTGCGCTCAAAGGAGGGGGGCACTACAACGCCCTGAAGGATGTTTTTCTCGACATCGCCGAGGGCGAGTTCGTCTCCCTGGTAGGCCACTCGGGCTGTGGTAAGTCAACGCTGCTCAACCTGTTGGCCGGTCTCACCCAGGCCACGGAGGGAGGCATCTTGATGGAGGGGCGTGAGGTTACCGATCCAGGCCCTGACCGGATGGTGGTGTTTCAGAACTATTCGCTGCTGCCCTGGAAAACGGTGCATCAGAACATCGCCCTGGCCGTCGACAACGTGATGGCTTCCAGCAGCAAGGCCGAACGGGAATCGATCATTGATCACCACATCAAGCTGGTGGGGCTCAAGGCGGCGGCCGAAAAGTATCCCCACGAAATTTCAGGTGGGATGAAGCAGCGGGTGGCGATCGCCCGGGCCCTGGCCTTGCGTCCCAAGCTGTTGCTGCTTGATGAACCCTTCGGCGCTCTTGATGCCCTCACTCGGGGCAATCTTCAGGAGCAGTTGATGCGCATCTGCGAAGAGGCCAAGGTCACCACGGTGATGGTCACCCACGATGTTGATGAGGCGTTGCTGCTCTCCGATCGCATCGTGCTGATGACCAATGGCCCGGAGGCCTACATCGGCCAGATCATGGAGGTCGACCTGCCCCGGCCCCGCACCCACCTGTCCGCGGCGGCGCATCCCACCTACTACTCCCAGCGGGGGGAGGTGGTTCAGTTCCTCAATCAGCAGCGACTGGCCCGGCTCCAGCGTCTCAATCCAGCCACCGCCATCGCCGCCAATACGCTCGAAAAGGTGAATCTGGACATCGGTTTCATCCCGCTCACGGATTGCGCCCCCCTGGTCGTGGCCCAGGAGCGGGGCTTCTTCGCCAAGTACGGCCTGGAGCAGGTGACGTTGCGACGCGAGACGAACTGGAAGACCCTCGAAGCCAATGTGCGCCAGAAGGTGCTGGATGCGGGCCAGATGGTGGCGGGGATGCCCTTCGCCATGACCCTTGGGGGCGGCGGACAGCCACCCACGCCGGTGATCTCGGCGCTCACCCTCTCACGTAACGGCAATGCGATCACCTTGCATCGCCGTTTTGCCGAGGCCGGGGTGCACAGCCTGGCCGACCTGAAGGCCTGGACCGTTGCCAACCCTGGCCGCAAGCCTGTGCTGGCGATGGTGCATCCCGCCTCGATGCACAACCTGATCCTGCGGGCCTGGCTGGCCTCCGGCGGCATGGAACCCGGTCGGGATGTGGAGCTGATCGTGATCCCGCCCCCCCAGATGGTGGCCACGCTCAAGGCCGGCAGCATCGATGGCTTCTGTGTTGGGGAGCCATGGAACAGCCGCGCCGTGCAGGAGGGTCTGGGCACGGTGATCGCCACCGATGGGGAGCTCTGGAACGGCCATTGCGAAAAGGTGCTGGGCGTCCGTGAAGACTGGGCCGCCGCCCACCCGCTCACCCACCAGGCCCTGATCAAGGCCCTGATCGAAGCCTGCCGCTATTGCGACGATCCCGCCAACCGCGCCGATCTCAGCGAGCTGCTGGCCCGCAGGGAGTATGTGGGCGCCGATGGGGCCCTGCTGCGCCCAGGCCTGATCGGTCCTTTCGACCGGGGGCTGGGCGAGCCGCAGCCGATGCCGGAGTTCTTCCGCTTCTACGGGGCCCAGATCAACCCGCCCGACCCCAGCGATGCGGCCTGGATTCTCACCCAGCTGGCGCGCTGGGGCATCAGCCCCTTCCCGCTCAACTGGGAGGAGGTGATCGAGCGGGTGCAGCGTCCCGACCTCTACGCCGCCGCCGCCGAGTCGCTGGGTCTGCCGCTCGAGAGTCGGGCGTCTACAGCGCTGCAGCCGTTCGGAGCGCCAAGGCTCGACCCAGACGACCCGCTGGGCTACCTCGAGGCGCTCGGCGCCAACGGCGCGATCAGCCGCGAAACGGTTGTCTTGCCGCCCAGACCCGGCCCGATCCCCGTCTCCCCGTCCACTCTTCGCTGAATCGCCAAGCCCATGCAGACCGAAACCGTCACGGCGCCGCTGGCCGAACAGACCCGGGAGGCCTTCCTGGTGATCGATGGCGTCTCGAAGGTGTACCCCACCAAGACAGGGCTCTTTCCCGTTCTCGACAACATTCAACTCAGCGTTGCCGAGTGTGAGTTCGTCTGTCTGATCGGCCATTCCGGTTGTGGCAAGTCCACCCTGCTCGACATGGTGTCGGGATTCCGCCAGCCCACCGAGGGTGAGGTGCGGCTGGAATCCCAGACGATCCAGGAGCCGGGGCCAGAACGGATGGTGGTGTTCCAGAACTACTCGCTGCTGCCCTGGCTGAGTGCTTACGACAACATCGCCCTTGCGGTGAACCATGTGTTCCCGGAGCTGAAGCGCAATGGCCAGGCCCGGGAGCTGGTTGAGCAGAGCCTGGCCATGGTGGGACTCACCGAAGCGGCCGACAAGAAGCCGGCAAGCCTCTCGGGGGGCATGAAGCAGCGGGTTTCGATTGCCCGGGCCCTGGCGTTGAAGCCCAAGGTTCTGGTGCTCGATGAGCCGTTCGGCGCCCTCGATCCGATCACCCGGGAGGAACTGCAGGAGGAGCTGCTGCGCATCTGGGCCGACCACAAGGTGACGGTGCTGATGATCACCCACGACATCGATGAAGCCCTGTTTCTGGCCGACCGGATCGTGATGATGACCAACGGCCCAGCCGCCACGATCGGCGAGGTGCTGGAGCTGCCGTTTGCGCGCCCACGGGATCGAGCCCGCTTGATGGAGCAGCCGGAATACTTCGATCTGCGCAATCGCGCCCTTGATTTCCTCTACCGCCGCTACGCCCACGACGACGAATGAACCGGGCCTCCCTGCTCAGACCCGCCCGCTCAGGGCTCAAGCTGGAGCAGGGTCAATCCGTTCTGTTGGATGCCAACTCGCCCCTGCTGAGCCAAGGCCTGCGGGTGCAAGCTGGATTGGTACGGCTCTACCTGCCCAGCCCCGAAGGGGTGGAGATCACGATCGGCTTCCTGCAGAGCGGAGAGGGCCTCAACCCGGAGACCGTGCTCCGTGACTGGGTGGGGCTGGAGGCGCTCTGTCCGGCCACGCTCTCCACCCTGACACCGGCCGATCCGCTCCCGAAGGCGGGCGAGGGCGTGGGCGACTGGATGCTGGAATTGCTGCTGATCCGTCACCTCAACCAATGCGAGCAGCGCCTCCAGGCTCTGCTGACCCTGTTGGTGCTGCGGTTGGGCCGACGCAACGGTGCCTGGTACGAACTGCCCATGCGCCTGACCCACGAACGCCTCGCTGAACTGATGGGTAGCACCCGCGTCACGGTCACCAAGATGATGTCGCGGTGGCGGGAGACCGACCTGGTGGAGTACGGCGATGGCGGCAGCACGGGGCTGCGCCTGGCGCCGGCCTTGATTGAGTCGGAGCGCCTAGTGGCCTAAGCGTCCACCGGCTCGAGGCACACCGCCGCCGCCTTGAGCTCGGGCTGCTTGGAAATCGGGCAACCGAGCTCGTGCATCAGGCGATTGGCCTCACAGGGAGTCGCCTGGGCTGCCCCCCAGTGCATCGGCAGGAAGACCGTGCCCGGGCGGATGCGCCTGGTGATCGTCACCGTGGCCGTGAGGCTGCCCCGCCGGGAGCTGATCAGGGCCAGGCCACCCTCACGGAGGCCGGCGAGCTCGGCATCGTCGGGATGGACCTCCAGCAGCGGCTCCGGTTCCATCGCCAGCAGACGCTCCACCTTGCCGGTGCGCGTCATCGTGTGCCACTGGCTGAGATGGCGGCCCACGGTGAGCACCAGGGGGTAGTCGTCGTCGGGGGGCTCAGCCAGGCCAAGGGGTTGATCGGCCAGAAAACGTGCCCGGCCGCTGGGGGTGGGGAAGCGGCCCTCGGTGTACAGGCGGCTCACACCACCACCGGGAGGGGTGCCCAGGGGGAACGGCCACTGCTGGGGGCCGTGCTCGGCCAGCAACTGGTGGCTCAAGCCGCCCTGGTCGCAGAGCCGACCGCGGGTGCAGGCGGTGAACTCGTCGTAGACCTCGGCGCTGGAGCCGTAGCTGAACAGCTCGACGAACCCCAGGCGGCGGCCCAGCTCGGCGAACACGGCCCAGTCGGGGCGGGCTTCACCGGGGGGCGCTCGGAAGGCGGAGCAAAGGGTGACGCGGCGCTCGGAGTTGGTCATCACCCCCGCCTTCTCACTCCACTGGGCCGCCGGCAACACCAGGTGCGCCACGGCTTCGGTTTCGGTGCCCACGTAGGCCTCCGACAGCACCACCAACGGGCAGCGGGCGACGGCGGCGCGCACCCGATCGAGGGAGGGCAGACTCACCAGCGGGTTGGTGGCCGCCACCCACCACAGCCCCAGCTGATCGCGCTCCATCGCCTCGATCTGCCGCCACACATCCAGCCCCGGTTCGGCGGAGATGGCGCCCGGGGCCAGGCCCCAGTGGCGCTCCAACTCGGCCCGGTGCGTCGGCTCGGCCACAGCGCGGTACCCGGGCAGCAACTGGGCCAGGCCCCCCGCCTCACGGCCGCCCATGGCGTTGGGCTGGCCGGTGAGTGAAAAGGGCCCCGCCCCCGGCCGCCCGATCTGGCCGGTGAGCAGATGCAGGTTGATGATCCCGCTGACGGTCGCCGAGCCCTCCGCCGACTGATTGACTCCCATCGACCACAGACTCAGCACCGCGCGGCTGCGTCCCCAGAGCTGGGCCAGCTCCTGGAGCTGCTCTTCGCTGATGCCGCAGAGCTGGGCGACCCGGGACGGCGTCCACTCCTGGAGCAGCGCGGCGCAGGCACTGAAGCCCTCGGTCGCTTCCTCGATGAAGCTGTGGTCGATCGCCGCCTGCTTCAGCAGCAGATGGCCGATGCCATGCAGCAGCACCAGATCGGTGCCGGGGTGGATGGCGAGGTAGTGGTCGGCGATGCCGATGGTGGCGGTTTCGCGCGGATCGACGACCACCACCCGAAGCTCATCGGGATCCTGGCGCTTGCGATGGCGCTTGACGAGCCGCTGGAACAGAACCGGATGGCACTCGGCGATGTTGGCGCCGATGACGAACACCGTGTCGGCCAGATCGAGATCGTCGTAGCAGCAGGGGGGGCCATCGGAGCCCAGGCTGCGGGCGTAGCCCGACACCGCTGAGCTCATGCACAGGCGGGAGTTGGCATCGAAGTTGTTGCTGCCCAGGGCCCCCTTGAACAGCTTCTGGGCCAGGTAGTAGTCCTCGGTGAGGAACTGACCCGATCCATACATCGCCAGGCCCTGCGGCCCCAGCTCAGCGCGCACCTTCTGGATCTGCCGCACCAGAATTTGGAAAGCCGTCTCCCAGTCGATCGGGGTGAAGGGCTGATCGGTGCGCTCGCGGTACAGGGGCGTGGTGAGGCGGCCGCGGTCGAGCGTTTCACCAACGGTGGCCCCCTTGATGCACACCTGCCCCAGGGAGGAGGGGTGCTGGCGATCACCCCGGGCCGTCCAGCTGCCATCCGGTTCGGCCGGGGGTTTGAGATCGAGGCCGCAACCCACACCGCAATAGGGACACTGGGCGCGGGCGTTGCCGGACTCGGCGCCACTCACCACTTGCGGTAGGGCAGGAACTTGCCATTCATTGTCACCTTCACCCGATCGCCCTTGGGGTCCTCCACCCGATCGACATGGAGGGTGAAGTCGATCGCCGACATGATGCCGTCGCCGAACTTTTCCTGGATCACGTCCTTGAGCGGCAACCCATAGACCTGCAGGATTTCAAAGAAGCGGTAGAGCAGCGGATCGGTGGGAATCACCGGATTGAGGGCACCCTTGAGCGGGTAGGCGGTGAGCTCTTCGAGCAGGGAGGCCTCGAGCTGCAGAGCCGTCAGCAACGTGGAGGCCTCCTGGGCGGTCGCCATCGCCTGGCCATGCAGCAGGCTCGCCACCCAGACCTCATCGGTGCCGATCAGAGCGCCCAGATCAGCGAAGCTCAAACCAAGCCGACGCTTGGCCGCCAGCAGCGTGGTGGTGAGCTCGGAAGGGACCGAAGCGGCGGCCATGGCTGGTGGGAACGGTGGCCGGACCCTACGGAGCGCCCAGGGCCGCTCCGGTAGCAACCGCTACGGAATTGATGGGCTCAGCGCTGCCCCCGGAATGGGGGCGCCATAGGGTGAGCCGCTGCCGCCGTTGGCCTTGGACCCGCGGACCATGCCCCCCCTGCGGACCTGCCTGCTCAGTGGCGGCGAGAGCCGCCGCATGGGCCGCGACAAGGCCCTGCTGCCCCACCCGGAAGGGGGCAGCTGGCTGGAGCGCAGCCTGCGCTTGCTGGCCCTGGCTGGCGCCCCGATCACTGTGCTCAGCCGGCACCCCAGCCACCTCGATCTGGCCCGGGCCATCGCCCCCTCCCTGGCGGTGCCCCTGGAGATCCTCGAAGAACCGGCCCCCTGGGAGGGGCCCCTGCGGGCCCTGGCCCGGCTGATGGAGCACCACCCAGGTGCCTTGTTGCTGCTCTGCCCCGTCGACATGCCCTGGCTGGATGGCGACAGCCTCGACATCCTCTGCCAGGAAGCGCATCGCGACCCCGGGCAGGTGCTGGTGGCCCACGATGGCGAACGCCTGCAGCCGCTGCTGGGGATCTACCCCGCCGATCGACAGCAGCGGGCCTCGCTTCAGGCGCACCTCGCCCTGGGCCGCCGCAGCCTGCAGGGCTGGCTGGAGGCGGTGGGCGCCCGCAGCGTGCCCCTGCCGGCCGCCCCCCTGCGCAACGCCAACGACCCCGCCGCCGCCGCCGCGCTCTGGCCCTAGCGTGCGCCCATGGCGCAAGGTCCCCTGGATCAGCTCGGCCGGCCCCTGGGGGTGCTGCGCCTGTCGCTCACAGCCCGCTGCAACCTGGCTTGCCCCTACTGCTGCCCGGAGGGGGAAGATCCACCTGAGCTGCTCAGCCAGGGCGAGCGCGTTCAGCTCGTGGAGACGGCCGTATCCCTTGGGGTGCACACCCTGCGACTCACCGGTGGTGAGCCCT